>NZ_JBELKF010000005.1:0-82221 GCF_042089775.1 Palleronia sp. | reverse complement strand
GGCGGCGCCGACCTGCTGCGCCGCGCCATGGGCAAGAAGATCAAGGAGGCGATGGACGCCGAACGCCCGAAATTCACCAAGGGTGCGATGGAGAACGGGGTGGACGAGGCGAAGGCCAAGGAGGTCTTCGACCTTCTGGAGAAATTCGCCAATTACGGCTTCAACAAGTCTCACGCCGCCGCCTACGCCGTCGTCAGCTATCAGACCGCATGGCTGAAGGCGAACCACCCGGTTGAGTTCATGGCCGGCGTGATGAACTGCGATATCCACCTGACCGACAAGCTGGCGATCTATACCGAGGAAGCCCGCCGCGGCCTCAGCATCGGGATCGTGCCGCCCTGCGTGAACCGCTCGATCGAGACGTTCAGCGTGAAGGACGGGCAGATCGTCTATGCGCTTGGCGCGCTCAAGGGGGTGGGCCTCGACGTGATGCGGCTGATCGTCGAGGGCAGGGGCGACAAGCCCTTCGTCAACCTCTACGACCTCGCGCGGCGGGTGGATCTGAAGCGCGTGGGCAAGCGCGCGATCGAGATGCTGGCCCGCGCCGGGGCCTTCGACGAGCTCGACCGCAACCGGCGGCGGGTGTTCAACAGCCTCGACCAGCTGGTGGCCTACTCCGCCGCGATCCACGAGCAGAAGGCGTCGAACCAGGTGTCGCTGTTCGGCGATGCCGGCGACGACCTGCCCGAACCGCGCCTGTCGCCGGTCGAGGACTGGCTGCCGACCGAGCGACTGGCCGAAGAGCACACCGCCATCGGCTTCTACCTCTCTGGCCACCCGCTGGACGACTACATGGCGCCGCTGAAGCGCAAGGGCGTGATGACGCTGGAAGAGGTGCACGGAAAGGCGATGAACGGCCCGCACGTCGCCAAGATGGCCGGCGTCGTCGCCAACCGGCAGGAGCGCAAGTCGGCGCGGGGCAACCGCTTTGCCTTCGTCGGGCTGTCGGATCCCACGGGGCTTTACGAGGTGACGATCTTCTCGGACACGCTCGAGGCGTCGCGCGAATATCTTGAACCGGGCACGAACGTCGTTGTGCAGGTCGAGGCAACGATCGAATCCGAACAGCTGAAGCTTTTGGGCCGGTCCGTCGCGCCCATCGACAGCGCCGTGGCCGCGGGGGGCGGAGGGCTGATGATCTACCTCGACGCGCCCGACGCGATCAGCATGGTGGCGAGCGTGCTGAACCGCGCCCGCGAGGACCAGAAGATCCGCGCCCGGGGGCCGGTGACGCTGTGCCTGATGGATCGCAACCTGCCCGGCGAGGTCGAGGTCAGTCTGGGCGATGATTTCCCTGTGACCCCGCAGATCAAGGGCGCGATCAAGTCGCTCGGCGGCGTCATCACGGTCGAGGATCTGGTCTGATGGATGCGCGCAAGCTCGAGATGACGGTGCTGATGACGCCCGAGATGGCGAATTTCAGCGGCAAGGTGCATGGCGGCGCGCTTCTGAACCTGCTGGACCGGGTGGCATTCTCGTGCGCGTCGCGGTTCAGCCAAAGCTATTGCGTCACCCTGTCGGTCGATCAGGTGGTTTTCAAGCAGCCGATCAATGTGGGCGAACTGGTGAATTTCCGCGCCGCGATCAACCACGCCGGCCGCACCTCGATGGAGGTGGGCATCCGCGTCGAGGCCGAGGACATCCGCTCGGGCACAAAGCGCCACACCAATTCCTGCTACTTCACGATGGTCGCCGTGGACGACGCCGGCACACCCGTGACCGTTCCGGAACTGAAGGTCCTGGACGAAGAGGAGGGCAGGCGCCAACGCGCCGCGCAGATCCGCAAGGACCTGCGCAAGCGCTTCACGCAAGAGATGGCAGAGGCGTCGCGGGGGTAGGGCGTTACCAGTGCGGAGGCTGTTCGTCGCCCACGAAGACGCCGCCATCCGTGTCCGCCCGGGCACGCTCCATCAGGAAGCGGACCTGCCGTTCCAGGCGTTCGATGGTGCGGGAATGCTCGGTCACCACGTCCGAAAGCTCGTCATTGGCCCGGATGAGGTGGGCCAGTCGCTCTTCGATCTTGTCCATATCGGCCTCCATCTTGCGCCAGCCCCCCCTTTGACGTAGTCGAGCCGCGTTCCCAAGGGGGGTCGTCATGGCAAAGTCAAAGAAACAGCCGCGCCCGAAGGCCCTCACGCCGAAGGGTTTTCGCGACTATTTCGGGTCCGAAGTGACCCGTCGCCAGCAGATGCTGGCCGAGATCGCGCGGATCTATCATCTCTACGGCTTCGACGCTCTCGAAACGAGCGCTATCGAAACGGTCGAGGCGTTGGGCAAGTTCCTTCCCGATGTCGACCGCCCGAACGAGGGCGTCTTCGCGTGGGAAGAGGACGGCGACTGGCTGGCGCTGCGCTATGACATGACCGCGCCGCTGGCCCGCGTCGCGGCCCAGTATCGCAACGACCTGCCCTCGCCCTACCGCCGCTACACGATGGGACCGGTCTGGCGGAACGAAAAGCCCGGCCCGGGCCGCTTCCGCCAGTTCTACCAGTGCGACGCGGACACCGTCGGCTCGGCCTCGATGGCGTCCGATGCCGAGATTTGCGCGATGCTGGCCGACGTGCTCGAAGCCGTAGGGATCGCGCGGGGCGATTACATCGTGCGGGTGAACAACCGGAAGGTCCTGAACGGCGTGATGGAGGTCGCGGGCCTTGGCGGCGACGATCGTGAGGCCGAACGCGGCATCGTCCTGCGCGCCATCGACAAGATGGACCGCCTGGGCGAGGCGGGCGTCCGTGCGCTTCTGGGCGAGGGGCGCAAGGACGAGAGCGGTGACTTCACCAAGGGCGCCGGCCTGGGCGACGCCCAGGCTGACGTGGTTCTGGGCTTCGTGGGCGCACGGCGCGAGACAGGGTCCGAGACGCTGGCGCGCCTGTCCGAGCTGGTCGGCGAAAGCGAGACCGGCCGCGCCGGTGTCGACGAATTGTCCCAGATCGCGGAGCTTCTGGACGCCCAAGGCTACGGCCCCGACCGCATCGTCATCGACCCGTCGGTCGTCCGGGGCCTCGGCTACTACACCGGCCCGGTCTATGAAGCCGAGCTGACCTTCGAAATCGCCGACGAGAAAGGCCGCCCGCGCCAGTTCGGCAGCGTGGCCGGGGGCGGGCGGTATGACGATCTGGTCAAGCGCTTCACCGGGCAGGAAGTGCCCGCGACTGGCGTGTCGATCGGGGTCGACCGGCTGCTGGCCGCGCTGACGGCGAAGGGGCGGTTCGACAACCTCGAAGACGGCCCGGTGGTCGTCACCGTCATGGACCGGACCCGCATGGCAGAGTACCAGGCGATGGTGGGCGAGCTGCGCAGCGCCGGTATCCGGGCGGAGCTATATCTCGGCAATCCCAAGAACTTCGGCAATCAGCTGAAATACGCGGACAAGCGCGCCGCCCCGATCGCCGTGATCCAGGGCGAGGACGAGGCCGCGCGGGACGTGGTGCAGATCAAGGACTTGAAGCTGGGCGCGAAACTGGCCGCCGAACTTTCCCACGAGGAATGGCGCGATCAGCCCGCGCAGTTCGAATGTGCGCGCGATGCGATGGTGGAAGAGATCCGAAAGCGCCTCTCATGAGGGACAAGACGGCGGAACGGGCCGAGGCCGCGGCGATCCTGCAGGCCTTCCTCGATGCGGGGGCGATGCCGGTGGAAACGGACATCCTGCAGCCTGCGGGGACGCTTCTGGACCTCTACGGCGAGGACATTCGCGCCCGCGCTTTCACCACCCAAGGCCCCGACGGCGAGGCCATGCTGCGCCCCGACTTCACCGTGCCGGTCGTGCAGATGCACATGGCCGAGGGCGGTGATCCTGCGCGCTATGCCTATGTGGGCGAGGTCTTCCGCCGGCAGGCTGCCGATCCGGGACGCCCTGCCGAATATCTACAGGTCGGCTACGAGCTTTTCGGCGGCGATGCGCCCGAAGCGGATGCCGAATGTTTCGCCCTGTTCCACCGGGTGCTGTCGCCGCTGTCGCCGCGGGTGACGACGGGCGATATCGGCATTCTGGCGGCCGCCGTGCGCGGGCTGAAGACCTCCGAGGCACGCAAGGCGGCACTGTTGCGCCACATCTGGCGGCCCCGGCGCTTCCGCACGCTGATCGACCGTTATGCCGGCCGGACCGAAATGCCGGCGCATCGGGCGGCAGTGCTCAACGCCGTCGACCCCTTTGCCGGTGCCGGCCCCGAGATCGGGCTGCGCGACCGTGCCGATGTCGAGGCGCGCATCGCCGCGCTGAAGGCCGACGCGGCTGAGCCCGCGCTGTCCGAATCTGAGGTCGAGTTGATCGACGACATCCTGCGCCTGCGCGCCCCCTCGGACGCGGCGCTGCAAACCCTGCGCGACGTGGCGATCGACATGCCGTCCATCTCGCCGGCGGTGGATGGGTTGGGCCGGCGGCTCGAGGCGCTCGACGCGCGCGGGATTACGCCCGAGAGCCTGCCATTCGAGGGCAGTCATGGCCGCTCGACCATGGAATACTATGACGGGTTCGTCTTCTCTTTCTCGGCTGCCGGGCGCGCTGACCTGCCGCCGCTGTCCACCGGGGGGCGCTACGATGCGCTAACCCTCGTGCTGGGGCAGGGGCAGGTAACCCCGGCTGTCGGCGGCGTGATCCGACCCGCCTTGACGCTGGAGGCCCGGTGATGCTGAAACTCGGCGTGCCGTCCAAGGGCCGGCTGATGGACAAGACCTTCGACTGGTTCGGCGCGCGCGGCCTGACGATGGGCAAGGGCGGGTCCGAACGCGAGTATTCCGGCGTGGTCGAGGGGTTCGACGGCCTGCAACTGGTCTTGCTGAGCGCGGGAGAGGTCCCGCGGGAGCTTGCCGCGGGGCGCATCCACCTAGGCGTCACCGGCTCGGACCTCGTGCGCGAGAAGCTGACCCAGTGGGACGACCAGGTTGAAGAGCTTGCCCGGATGGGCTTTGGCCACGCGGACCTGGTGATTGCGGTGCCGTCCTTTTGGGTCGATGTAGAGACGCTGGACGATCTGGACGCTGCCGCCGCCGCCTTCCGTCGCCGCCACGGGTTCCGGCTGCGCATCGCGACGAAGTACCACCGCCTGGTGCGCGATTACCTCGCGTGGAACGGCGTGGCGGACTACCAGCTGGTGGACAGCCAGGGCGCGACCGAGGGCACCGTGCGACACGAGACCGCCGAGGCCGTCGCCGACATCACCTCGACGGGCGAGACGTTGCGGGCGAACCACCTCAAGATGCTGTCGGACGGCCCCGTCCATGCAAGCCAGGCGACGCTGTTCCGTGCCCGCAATGCCGACTGGGACGGCGGTGCGCGGGAACGGCTGGGCGTGCTGCTGCAAAGGCTGGGTCTAGACTGAGAAGTTGGCGCGGCGGCGGAGCGCCGCGCCGCCGCGCCAGCCTCGGCTTATCCGAACAGGGCGAGCCGCTCAGTCCCGCCCACGGCCGTTTCCGTTGCCGCGGCCACGGTCGTCCTCATCCTCATCGTCGGACTCTTCCTCCGCCTCGTCCTCATCGTCGCGATCATCGTCTTCGACGTCGTCGCGATCGTCCTCGTCGTCATCCTCGAGATCCTCGCCGTCCCCCTGGCCCGAGCGGCCGCGGTTTCCGCGTTCGTCGTCCCGGCTCACCTCGTTCGAGACGACGTTGCCCTCGGCGTCGTAGCTCCGTTCGATCTTGGTGCCGCCGGGGGTCCGGATCTCTTCCTTGGCGAGGGTTCCGGCTTCGGTGTAGCTGCGTTCGATCACCGCACCGTTGCGGCTGGTGGCGGGCTCGATCTCTTCGTCGACCAGGGCGCCGGTGCGGTCGTACTCCCTTTCGATCTTCGCCCCGTCCGAGCTGCGCGTTTCCTCTTCGCGCAGGACCGTGCCGTCGCGGCTGTAGACACGTTCGGTCGTGCCGGCGCTGCCGCTGGTCTGGACGTAGAGGCCGTCCCTGCGGACACGAATAGTCGCCTGGTTCTCGAAGCCCTGATCGTAGAGCTCTCGCGCAAGTGCCTGATAGTCCTGTGCCGCTGCCGCGCCGGCAAACAGGCAACCGACCAGCGCCGTCGAAATCATGTATGTCTTCATGAGATGCGTTCCCTCCTGACCCCATGCCGGGCCGCCGCCTGTGCGGCACCCCCACGGCGAAGCGAGTATCTCAGAGAATGTTACGAGCTGCCTAACCCGAGATTTTTCTCGCGTTTCGGCGCGATTCGGGTCAGCGAACGCCGATCTCGCTCAGCGCAGCCTCGAGCGCGGGGGGCAGGGCGTCGCTTGCCATGCGGCCGGGGGCGAGGTCGTGGGGGGCGTCCTGGGGCTTGAGGTAGCGCCAGCCCTGGAAGGGGCGCTTCGTCATCGCCTCGGTGCGAACGATCTCGGGGTCGAGGAACAGCGCGCAGCGGCGGATGCCGTCCGCGCCGGTCATCTCTTCCAGCGCCGCGACGCGTTGCCGGGCCAGTACAACACCCTGGATCACCCAGTAGATCGACCCGCCGTCCAGCAGCTCCTGCGCGCGCTTCGGCCACATGCGCGTGAGGTGATAATAACGCCCGTCGCGCCGCTGCTGCGAGCGATGCTCTTGCCAAGCCTGCATCTGCTCGACCGAGTCACTGCCGACGCTGAGCTTGATGAGATGCACTTTCGCCACGAGACTGCCCCGAAAATTGCCCACAGGCTGTGGAGAAACCACCGCCTTACCCCTCTATCTAGCGCTCCTGTCATTGACCCGCCATAGCCCTGCGCCTACCCTTCGGGGCCATGACGCAGGAGTGATGGCCAATGACCCGCTTCGCCGCCCCCATTGCCGAGCAGATCTGGGACATGAAGTACCGCCTGAAGACGGCGGACGGAACGGCTCTGGACGCCACGGTCGAGGATACTTGGCGGCGCATCGCCCGCACGCTCGCCTCGGTCGAGGTGAACGCCGCCGCGTGGGAAGATCGCTTCTACGAGGCGCTCGAAGGTTTCCGCTTCCTGCCCGCGGGCCGCGTGACCGCCGGCGCCGGAACCGAGCGGAGCGTGACCTTGTTCAACTGCTTCGTCATGGGCACGGTGCCGGATTCGCTGTCGGGCATCTTCGAGCACCTGCGCGAGGCCGCGCTGACCATGCAGCAGGGTGGGGGCATCGGCTATGACTTCTCGACGATCCGGCCCAAGGGGGCAGGGGTGTCGGGCGTGGCGGCGGATGCCTCGGGGCCCGTCAGCTTCATGGACGTGTGGGACGCGATGTGCCGCACGATCATGTCCGCGGGGGCGCGGCGCGGTGCCATGATGGCCTGCCTGCGCTGCGACCACCCGGACATCGAGCACTTCATCGAGGCCAAGTCCGACCCCGCCCGCCTGCGCAACTTCAACGTCAGCGTGCTGGTGACCGACGCCTTCATGGAGGCGGTGAAGGCCGACGCGCCGTGGGATCTGCGGTTCGGCGAAACCGTGCATCGCTCGCTGCCCGCCCGGGACCTGTGGAACCGGATCATGCGGGCGACCTACGACTATGCCGAGCCGGGTGTGATCTTCATCGACCGGATCAACCGCGCCAACAATCTGCACTATGTCGAGGAAATCGCCGCCACCAACCCCTGCGGTGAGCAGCCGCTGCCGCCCTATGGCGCCTGCCTGTTGGGTTCGATCAACCTGGCGCGGCTTGTGTCTGACCCGTTCGAAGAGGGCGCCGCGCTGGACGAGGGCGCATTCGACGAGCTCGTGGCGACGGCCGTGCGGATGATGGACAACGTGGTCGACACCTCGCGCTTTCCGCTAGAGGCGCAGGCGCGCGAGGCCGCTGCGAAGCGGCGGATCGGGCTGGGCGTGACGGGCCTGGCCGACGCGTTGGCGATGGTCGGGCTGCGCTACGGCTCGACCGAGGCGGCGCGGCAGACCGAGCGCTGGCTGCACCAGCTCGCCCGCGCCGCGTATCTGACGTCGGCGCATCTGGCGGCCGAAAAGGGGGCCTTTCCCCTGTTCGACCGCGACGCCTTCCTCGCCAGCGAGACCATGCGCGCGATGGACGAGGACGTGCACGCGGCCGTGGCCGAGCACGGCGTTCGCAACGCGCTGCTGACGTCGATCGCGCCGACGGGGACGATCAGCCTTTATGCCGGCAACGTCTCGTCGGGGATCGAGCCGGTCTTCGCCCACGCCTATACCCGGAAGGTCCTGCAGAAGGACGGCACCCGCCGCGAGGAAGAGGTGGTGGATTACGCCGTCCAGCTGTGGCGCGACCGTCACGGCAACGCGCCCCTCCCGGACCATTTCGTGACGGCGCAGGACCTGACCCCGGCGGAGCATGTTGCGATGCAGGCGGCGGCGCAGGCATGGATCGACAGCTCGATCTCGAAGACGATCAACTGCCCCGAGGACATCCCGTTCGAGGCTTTCAAGGACGTCTACCTCCAGGCTTACGAGGGGGGCTGCAAGGGCTGCACGACCTACCGCCCGAACGAGGTCACCGGCAGCGTTCTGACCGTCGGTCCCGCGGCCAAGTCTTTGGGAGGTGAGCTGGTCTACCTGTCCGAGCCGCTGGAGCGTCCGCAGACCCTGGAGGGGCGGACCTACAAGCTGCGTTGGCCGGGGTCGGAACATGCGTTGTACATCACGGTGAACGACCTCGTGCAGGGCGCGCATCGCCGACCATTCGAGATCTTCGTCAATTCGAAGAACATGGAGCACTTCGCCTGGACCGTCGCGCTGACCCGGATGATCTCGGCCGTGTTCCGTCGCGGCGGGGACGTTTCCTTCGTCGTTGAAGAGTTGAAAGCGGTCTTCGATCCTCGCGGCGGCGCGTGGGTGGAGGGTCGCTACATCCCGTCGATTCTCGCCGCGATCGGCGGCGTGATCGAGCGCCACCTGATAGACACCGGCTTCATGCCTTCCGGAGGCCCCTCTCTCGCCCCCGATGCGGTCGCGGTAGTCGGCCAGAGCGCCAAGGCCTGCCCGAACTGCGGCCAATATGAGTTGCAGATGGCCGAAGGATGCATGATCTGCGGGGCGTGCGGGTACTCGGCCTGTTCTGGATGAAGTTGTAAGTCCAGTTAAACTGACTGACGTCCGACACCGGATCTCCGTCTTTGCGACAAAAGACGGGTTTTTGAAGCGGTGCCTCCGAAGCGGTCGCTTCCGGCAGGCTCTCAAAGCGAACGCACCCTTTCGTGCATCGCTAGCTTCCACTGGACCCGACGCATTGAAGCGTAGGCTTACTGGGCCTGCAGAATCAAAAAAGGCGGAGCGTTCGCCCCACCTTCTTTAAATTTTTGGATCTTCAGCTCGCTTGTGATTCGACAGTCAGCTTCGATCTTTGCTCTGCACCATCTCGACCATCTCGACCATCTCGACCATCTCGACCAGCTGAGCAGCTCCGGCGTCCTTCCGGAAGCAAATGTTGCCCCGTAGTCAGCCCCATGCGGCGAGAAGGGCTGAACGCCAGCCTTACGCAGCGCCGCGGAGGCCGCTTGCGACGACAGGCCGGTCGCCTTGGCCAATGTTCTGATCGTGACAAATAGAGCATGGAAGGCAGCGGCATCTTCGGCAATGATGTAATGCTGAAGCGCCTTCGTCGTTGGGTCCCGCATCTCTGTCGATCATCGGGACCAGAAGTCTGTCCGCGGCCAGTATGTCGAACTGAGAGCGCGTCGACAGGATGTTGACGAGGTTAGTGCCGATCCCGGTCGTTCGCAGGCAAGATGGCTGAGGTTCACGCTGCGCGCGCTGACCCTGCCGATGACGATCATGCAGAGTGTCTCCAAGTCGGCTCTTGCTCAAGTCGAGATCTGGATGCAGGATTTTCACGGAGGCGGAGATGGCGTGGTGAAGCATCGGACGTTTCCTTGGTCGGAGGCGTCCCGTTGAATCCACCCAGCCGCCCCTCAGCCAGAAATCTGTCGTGTAGCGTGAGTACCAGCTATTGCTTCCCGTCTTTCGACGGCCCAAGAATTCCCTCAACGTGGTCTTTCTGGAAGAGTCGCCCATAGGTCCGTCCTTGGTCGGTAAATGGCTCAACACTGTGCGACGTCAGCTCTGCTGCGAGGCTTTGCCAAGTCCGCCTATACGCCCGGGACAAAGTGCGCAGGGTGTAAAAGCGGCCATAGAAGGCGTCGGCATCTTCCTGGGTAAGGTAGTCTTGCGCCGCCCGGGTCCGGGGGTTCGTCAGGCGGGTGGCCGGCGTATGACCATCTTCGATCAAGCGCCGCAACGCGGATGGCTGCTGCAGGCCTATGGTTTTGGCGAAGGTTTCGATGCTGTAGCCCGGCGGCGCTTCGGCGCCTAGGAGGCGGGAGACTTCGTCGTGGTCGACGAAAACCGCAGCATACCCCGTGCGCCCTTCGAGGTTGCCGACGCGCCGTAGTTTCCCTTCCCAGATGGCGCGGACGATGACGCCGGGCCCGATCTTCAGCCTCTGGGCAGACTTGGCGATGTGTTCCCAACTATGTTGCGGTTGGCGAAGCTGTACGGCTCCCGCCATGAGACGTGCGAGAAACGCCTCGCCATCCCGCGGTCCCCAAACGGCGTTTGTATTGTGGGCATCACTGGCGGGGAACAGCACTCCGTCCGCGACCAAGTTGTCAAACTGTGAGCGGCTGGCGCCGATGAGTTCCTGAAAGATGGTCGCGGGAACCATCGCCTCCATGGACGCGAGTACCGGAGCTGCGCTCTTGGCGTCGAAGATTTCCCAGGGGTCCGGCCGAGCCGTGGAATCAGATGCGAGAAGACCCTCCGCAATCAGAAGCTTGCGGAGGCGGCGAGGATCGAGGCCAGTCGCCTTTGACGCGGTCGCGACGGAATGGAGGTATCGCTCCACCACGGGCTCCCCAAGAAGCTCATCCCCGGGACCTAAGGGCCAAGTCTCGGCCATGTGCTTCCGAAGGAGCTGTCGAAAGGCGGCATAGTCTGGGTCCCTCTCATAATCGTGAGCCAGTCGATCATAAAGGGCGGGATAGACTTTTTTCGGGCCGTCCTGCGGAGATTCCACGAGCCTCTCGAGGCGATTTAGGGCCTTCTGGATCGCCTCCTCGCCCTCGCACGCAACCTCAAAGCCCGCCGCATAGAGCCCGTGGCTAGACTCTGCTGCAATGTGGCTGAGCGTCAGGCCCTCGAGACGCAGGAGTGCGATCCCCAGAAGGCGGCAGAAGTTGGAGGCCGCGTGGAGAGGGTTTTTCGAAAGGTAGTCATTTCCCCGTCCCTCCACGAGGCGCTCGTCAATCCAGTCGTCGAAGCTGGAGGTGAGGTCTCGGTTGCGATCAAACTGCTTCCCCAGGATCGCCGGAATGATGGGCGTTAGCTGCCGCGCGGAGTCGTAGCGCCAGCTAGGATGGGACTCCCGGTATAACGGAACGAGCGGATGCTCGTGGATGAGACACACCCCGACATGAGGGATGAGCCAATGCCCCTGCATCGCCATTGCTTGCTCAGGCGGAAGATCACTCTCTTCTGCATCCTCCCTTAGGCACAGGGGACATCCGTGGAACTCAGGGCGGCGGATCGTCTTGCTGTGGAAGATGTGACCGCGAAAGTCGTGACGACGGTTGCCCCGGTAGATCGGTGACCACGCGGCAAGGTCAGATGCAGAGACACCGCCGAGGTCTGCGATCACCGCGAGTGCCTCTGGGTTCCCGTTGACCACCTGGGAGAACGTCACGTCGAAGTCTTGGCAAAGGTCCGCAGCAGACACGCCGTTCCGAGATGCGAGCCGGGCAGTATAGGACGTGGCGGTTTCGCGCTCGCGGAGATCTACTGAGAGAGGAAGGAGTGGCATCACTGTCCTGAAAAGGGTTCTCCGGTGTCAAGACCAAACCTTTGATCGGTTGTCCACATCCGCATTGCGGCATTAGGTAGCGGTCCTCACCCACGGCGTAGGTCGAAGTCTGGGATGCGCAGGTAGCGGACGGCATAGGAGCTGCGGGCAGATCCTCAAATGATGCTGCAGCGTGGCCTTACATCCAGTCCTCCTGCGACATCTTTGCGCTGCGCTGCATGATGTCGAGCCATGTGCATAAAGGGCGGGCACATGACAGCACTTGCACGCGAAGCCTTGCAGCGCCAGGCCCGTGCCGGCAGTGTAGGTCTGTAGGCGCGACAATGGGAGCTACGGCATGTTTTCTCGAGCGAAGCCGATAGTCGGAGCTTTGTGGAGCTGGTTCCGAAACAGGACGTTCTTTGTCCAGTGCCTTCTGGTTGGGCCAGCTATCTGTGCTATCGCTTTTGCAGTATTGATCGGTAACTTGGGGCTCGCTCTGATGGGCGGCGCAGTCGCACTTTCCGGCCCCGTGGTAGGTTGGATTGGTGGCATTTTGGCAATCACCTTCACTAAGGCTGCATCGGTCATCATTAGAGACAAGCGCAGCACACGGTAACTCAGCATTTCGCCGAGTTCTGTTGACTTGATGAATCACCCAGGTCCAAAATTTTTGTTTCTTTTGCGGGTCTCGTAGATCGACCTTGCCCAATCAGTCCTGCATGCGGGACAAAGCCGCCTCGTGCCACACTCGTGCGAACGATCTCTTGGGCTTAAACGGGGCCTTGGCCTTCGCCCCTCCATGTTGACGATGCAACAGCCAAGATACGATGAGCCGCTGTACGCCCAAAAAAAGCAGGAAGCGCGATCTCCAAGATGGAGGTCGCAGTAGAAATGCTGACTTTAGCGTTGGGGCCAAAGCTGCCGTTTGGCGTTTGTGATGGTGAAGCCAGCTTCTAGAAAGCAGACCGAGAGCGGATCATCTAGTAACTAGGAGCTGGCCTGATGCTCACCGTTACCGGACGACTTTTCCGTGTTGCCGGTACGCCGCCAATAGCATCGACACGTACTCTCCCGTATTTCCGGCTGCCCTACCCAGACTTGGCCAAGCAAATGGCGCCGTCATTGCGGTGCATGCCACTTCCAGATCCAAGCCTAGTTCAGCCGCCACGGAGTTTGCTAAGACGGTTTCCTTGCCCTCGGACCAGAGGTCCTCGTCAAGAACGAGCATTATATCCCCGCTGTCGTCCACCACGATCTCAGCACAAAGAGCACCCAGGCGCTCGCTCGTATTGGTCGCTTCCTCCAACAATGCGGTCCGGATCAACAACGCAATGCTGGCTTGATTGAGTTCGAGCTTTAGTCTGGGCTCAACGATCTCAACATCTGGCGTTGCAACTGCCTCCTCATTACTTGAAGCATCTACATCGTTCGGGACTTCATCTTCCTCATTGAGCCAAAATGGCTCAAGAAAAGTATCTAGCGGCGAGGCTCCACATCCTGAACAATGCCATATGTTATCCGCGAGCTGACGGCCAGCGAGCCTGCCATTGCAGTGCAGGCAATACCAAGTGTCGGCCTCACCGCGGCCTAGTGGGTGGCGGACAGTCCCATCTGAGGCCGGCCGAGTGCAACGACGGTCCCAATCGACAGAAATTCTAGCTCTGACCTTCTGAGCGTAGGACCTTGCAAGAGCGACAGCCTCAGCCCTGAAACCGTCATTGAGTAGGGGGCTCCCATCAGCCTTATGGTCTTCAACTTCGCAGGAGGGCGGTTTTCCAGGTGATTCGTACACACGAATCGTCCAGCCGTCCCCCAGCACTAAAACATCGTCCAAGTCGTTCAGGAGCTTGTATGCATGCCCGTTCAGGCTGCCTTCCTCTTCGCCATGACTGAAACGTTCGGGGCTTGACGCGCAGCGGTCGTTGCTGGGAGCTGGTCTCAGATAGGGATGCACTTCCTCAACAAGTCGCTGGGCAGCTGCAATCTCGCCCGTGGTTGGAGTCCATCCACCCTTTTCGGCCGCTCTTAAAGCATTCCAGTGGCCAAACCCAACGCGCTCAGCGACTAGGTCGAGCGCCTTGCATTGTTCGATCCTTTCCGCACGCGCATAACGTTTGGCAAAGGTCTTCAATTTCCGAATGTTCGATTGGTCTGTCATGATCCATGTTCAAATCGGATCCGACTAGGTGCCCGCTGCTAATCAGACCCTGCCTGCGGCATGGAATGATCGAAGTGTCTCTATCGGCGCTGCGTGGCTTCGCGTGGCGGGCACACCGGCCTGCGCATCGGCCGTAGCAGAACATTATGACATCGTAGTCGGATGTCAAGACTATTTAAAGGCGCCGTTGGCCCGAACCTTTAGCGGCAAGCGGCCCTTCTGCGAAATTCTTGCGAGGCGCAGCATGAGTTCAGGTGGCGACACGAAGGGCGGAAAACCGAAGTTCGCTGCGGCCGCCCATGCAGACCTGCCTTGTTATGGCAGCGCACAGTCAGCCAGGCGCTCCGGCCGGTACACGCCTGATCGACACCACGGGCGGAGAGCGGTCGTTCGCTGCAGGCGAAATCGAAAGGCACCACCGTAGCAAGCGGACATTCACGGCGGTCATGCCGATCGTTGGCATGCGTTGAGGTCGCACGGTCAACCCGTCTTATTCATCCAAATCGGTTCAGGGGAGTTGCGTGCGCCCACAAGCACCGTAGAATCAAGCTGCTAAGACAAAACCCACCAGCAGCTTTGGACACACGCATGGGTGAAACGCTACAGCCTGTCATGCCGCAGTTCAATCGGTCCCTGCGGATCGAAAGCCGGTCAGATCGACTGACGGGGGACCCGGGGGCGGTGATGCTGCGCGAGGTCATGGAATGCAGCAGGATCGTGCCATGGATGACCGAGCGGCTGAAGGACCCGCGCAGCAAGGTGGATGTGACCCACGATCTCGCTTCGCTGATCCGCACCAGCGTTCTTCTGGCTGCGCAGGGTTGGCGGGATCATGATGATGCGGATGCGCTGCGCCAAGACCCGGCGTTCCGTCTGGCAACCAGCTCGGCGGCGGGGCTGACGCCGCTCGCTGACGGATCGGGGCTGGCCTCGCAGCCGACCTTGTCGCGGTTCACGGCTCTGATGGCCAAGCCTGCAAAGCTCAAGGTCCTGCGCGAGGCGGTGCTGGAATTTGCCGGGCGCGGGATCAGGGCGGAACACGGCGGCAAGCGTCTGCGCTCGGTGACCCTCGATGTAGACAGCGCGCCGATCGAGGTGCATGGCCACCAGCCGAAGGCGGAGTGGAACGGCCACTATGCGGCCCGCATCTATCATCCGTTGATCACCTCGATCGCCGAGACCGGCGACATGCTCGATGCCCGGCTCAGGGCAGGCAATGTTGCCACTGCCGACGGGGCGCTGGACGTGATCCTGGATGTCGTGGACCGGGCGCAGAAGAGCTTCTGCGACGTGGCCATGGTCAGGATCGACGCGGGCTTCCCGTCGGCGGCTCTGCTTGCCGGTCTTGATGCACGCGGCATCGACTACGTCTCCCGCCTGCGGGCGAATGCGGTGCTGGACCGTCTGGCCGAGCCCTTCATGAAGCGCCCGCCGGGGCGGCGGCCTGCCGAGCCGCGCATGTGGCTTCACGAGCTGCGCTACCAGGCCGCAAGCTGGGACGAGCCGCGGCGTGTGGTCCTGGTGGTGAAGGAACGCGAGGGTGATCTGCTGCTGGACCGCTTCTTCCTGGTCACTTCACTCGACTGGACGGCGAAGACGCGGCGCGAGGTGTTGGCGCATTACCGCGAACGCGGCAAGGCCGAGGGCCACATGGGCGAACTGAAGGACGTGTTGGCACCAGCGCTGTCCTCGACCAACCGGGCCAAGTCGCAATGGCGGGGCAAGAAGACCAAGTCGAAGACGCCGGCCATCGACGCCTTTGCCTGCAACGAAGTGCGCCTGCTCATCGCTTGCCTGGCATACCAGGTGATGCACGTCGCCCGCCGCGCCATGGCGGAGGCGACCGGCACTGGCTGGAGCCTGCGCCGTCTGCGAGAGCGGGTCCTGCGGGCGGGGGCACGGCTGGTGATGTCCGGGCGGCGCATGACGCTGGCGCTCTCCTCTGCCGCTGCGCCGTTCTGGGCCGCGCTCTGGCCAAGGCTCATGGCGCTGCAATGGGCAGACCCGTAGCACCCGCGATTGCTACCACCGTGAAAGCCACCAACGCCCTTGGGCGACGAAGACGTGTTTGCAAAAATCACCGGATCGCGCTGCGCGACGCCCGGCAAGGCCCCGTCTTGCCCGTCCAGGAGCGCCAGACCTCTTCGGCGGCCGCCCATCCAGCTACGTGGCTGCGCCGAGAGCGCCCCGCATGCCGCCGACGCCGCTTCCGGGCCGCCAAAATCGGATTCGGTGAATAAGGCGGCGTCAACAAAAGACTACTTTCGTCAACAGGTCTTGGTTCCTATAGTAGAGCCAGTGCAATTTGAGGGCATCATGGCCGACTACGAAATTACCATAGAAAACTGCAACAGTATCGACAAAGCGAAAATCTGCGTGAAGAAGGGGAGCCTAAACATTAAATTTGGTCCCAATGGGATTGGCAAAAGTACAATCGCTAAAGCCATTGTTCGTCAAGCCCGCGACGATGGCACACTAGGGGAGCTAATGCCGTTCAAAAGCCGCGGAAAAGCAGGCGCAGCGCAGCCAAAGGTTGATGGGATTGGGGATATAAGTTCAGCTCTAGTCTTTGATGAAGAATACGTGAATATGTTCGCCTTTCAGCAAGATGAGGTTGTCAAAAACAGCTTTGATATCTTTATCAAGACCCCTGAGTATGACACGGCAATGGCGGATATCGAAAAGCTCTTTGACGGCATTAAGAAGGCGTTTGCGGAAAAACCTGAAATCGAGCAGACAATAAAAGATCTCAAAGATCTTGGAGACGCTTTCGGTAAGCCAAACAAGGATGGCTCAATCGCGAAGTCCAGTAAAGTGCTCAAAGCATTTGGCTCAGGCAACAAAATCGACAACATTCCCGATGCTTTGACGCCGTTCGAGATGTTCGTAAAGAGCGCCAACCCATCAAAATGGATAGGCTGGCAGATAAAAGGCAAAGAATTTCTAGAATTAGGAGATACCTGTCCCTATTGCGCAACCGCCCTGCCCAACCCTGAGCAGAAGGAGACAGCGCTGGCCGTCGCCAAAGAATACGACGCGACGGCCATCGGCCACCTCAATAATCTGAAGGATGTCATAGAGCGTTTGGGTAAGTATTTCAGCGACGGCTGCCAAGAGAACCTTGCGAAGATCACAAAAGCAAAAACGGAACTTACGGCACCTCAAAAGAGCTTCCTGAGTGATCTCAAGAATAGCATAGAGGCGTTGATTCAGCAGCTAGACGGGCTGAGAACAATTTCATTCTTTTCGCTGCGCGACGTTGACGAGATCGACAAGAAAATGCCTCTCCTAAAAATCGATCTTGGTATGATCGACAAACTTGATTCTGATCAGACCCGGGCCGTCACCGATCCTATAAACGCCCAGCTAGACAAACTGATCGGACAGGTTGGCAACCTCAAAGGTCAGATCAACAAGCACAAAGCCAAGATCAAAAAAACGATCGATGAAAACCAAGATAGCATAAATGGCTTTCTGAAGTCTGCGGGATATAAATACGCTGTTAAGATCATATCCGAGCCAGATTCCTGCAAGATGAAATTGGTTCACGATGATTTAACAGAGTTCGTCGAATCTGCCTCCACGCACCTTAGCTATGGCGAGAAGAACGCTTTCGCTTTGGTTCTCTTCATGCATCAGGTGATTAGTGAAGAGCCCGATATTGTCATTCTGGACGACCCGATCTCATCGTTTGATAAGAACAAGAAATTCGCAATTCTGCACCAGCTTTTCCGGGGGAAAGGCAGTCTTCGAAATAGGACGACGTTGATGCTCACGCACGACATTGAACCAGCAATTGACGTTGTTAAAAGCATGGCGCACAAGTTCAAGGACCCAAAACCATCTGCGACCTTTCTTTCGTGCAGGCAGGGTGAGGTCAAAGAAGCGACGATCACTAGCGATGATATCCGCACGTTCGCGAAGATCTGTAAGGACATCCTTACGGAGAACATCGACGATGTGATCAAAGCTATCTACCTACGTCGGCACTACGAAATTTTGGATAACGTTGGCTTAGAATACAATCTCCTAGCCAGTTTGTTCCATAGGCGCACTGTCCCAACTCTCAAAGCTGAAAACCGTGAAATGAGCGCCCAAGAGAAAACCACCGCTGAGACAGAAATCAGAAAACTTATACCATCATTCGACTACGACGCTCTCGTGCAGCAAGTCAGTGATAACGGGGAGATGAAAGCGAAGTTTCTGGAAACCGACGTTGGATATGAAAAGATCCAACTCTTCAGAATTATTGAAGGCAAGCATCAGGACGACATCATATCTAAATTCGTTAATGATTCGTATCATATCGAAAATGAGTATGTGATGCAGCTGAACCCCCATAAGTATGAGAGCGTTCCCTTTTCCCTTCGGCATGCGACGGTCATCCACAGACGTGGAGGAATTCTTATGGCGCAGAATTCGGAAATCGAATGGACCGACGCGACATGGAACCCGGTGACCGGCTGCACCAAGGTCGGTCCGGGATGCGACAACTGCTAAGCGGAGCGGTTTGCTGAGCGATGGCGAGGTATCAAGAACCACCCCTACGAGCAGGGGTTTGACCTCCGACTGTGGCCGTCGCGCCTGGAGCAGCCCGCGCGCTGGAGGAAGCCGCGCATGATTTTTGTAAACTCGATGAGCGACCTCTTTCACAAGGACGTCGACCGCAGCTACATCGACAAGGTATTCGACGCTATGGAAGCCGCCGATTGGCATGTCTACCAAGTCCTGACAAAACGTTGTCGTTGATGCGCAATTACCTGAAAAAGCATTACGATGACGGGCCGGTGCCAAAACACATCTGGCTCGGTGTGTCGGTGGAAGATGCTGCGCACAAGAGGCGGATTGAGCACCTTCGGCAAATCAACTCCGTCGCGCGTTTCATATCCTTCGAGCCGCTTCTGGGATCAATTGGCGAAGTGGACCTGAACGGCGTCGCATGGGCGATCGTGGGTGGAGAGAGCGGCCCCCGTGCGCGACCAATGCGAGCGGAGTGGGCCACCGAGCTTCGTGTCGCCTGTGAGCGGTCCGGCGCGGCGTTCTTCTTCAAGCAGTGGGGCGGCGCTCGGCCGAAGTCCGGCGGACGTCTTCTCGATGGAGAGGAGTGGAACGGTTTCCCTTGGCAGATCGTGCCGCCGTCGATCCTTGCGGAGCTTCAGCCCGCATGAACCTCACCACCGAGCTCTACGTTGGCCGCGAGCAAACCTTTATCAAGCATGCGTTCTTGCGTCGATATCTGGAGACCTTGGCGCCAAGGTTCTTCACGGCGGCTGGGACGCGTTCAACTACGTCGACGGTTTTGCAGGTCCGTGGAAAGTTCGTGATGAGGAGGGGTGTTCAGATGCGTCGTTCGGCGTGGCAGTCGATCTGCTGGAAACGGTAAGAGAATTCGTCGAGCCACGCCGTCGAGGTCCGAGACTGAAAGTCCGCTTCTACCCGTGTGAGAAGGACCCTGACGCAGTAGCACGCCTGCGCGCCTATGCTCAGCGTAAAGACCACATCGAAATCCATGTCTTCGACGGGGCATTCGAGGACAACCTTGATCAGATCGCGCTGCGCATTCCCAACGGCTTCACATTCACGTTTATAGACCCGACCAATTGGGTCGTTCGTATCGAGGAGGTCTGCGACTTTCTGAAGGGTCGCACGGGCGAGTTCCTGTTCAACTTCATGACCGAGGAGGTGAGCAGGCATTCGGTAAATCCCAAGGTCGCACACCAGTTCGGAGACTTTGTCGGTGATCCGAACTGGGAAGACACCGCCAAGCAGCTGCCTGCGGGCTTGAAGGGCGAGATCAGGGTCCTACACCTTCTCAAGAACGCCTTCCGATCCTAGGGAGTGGCGACGTATCTTCCCGACTTCTCGATACTCAAACCGCTTCCGAACCGGGAAAAGATGCGTCTCATGCTCGGGACGAACAGACCCGAGGGCGTGAAGCTGTTTTCGGGATGTCTACGGCAAAGTCGAGCGCGATCTCCTCTCATAGCCCGGCCAGTGTCCAGCGACGGAACTGGCGATAAACGCTTGACCACTTGCCGAACTCTTCCGGCAGGTCACGCCATGGAGCACCGGTTCGGGCGATCCAGAAAATCCCATCAAGAACAAGACGATGGTTCCTGGGTTTGCGTCCGTTCGGGGCGCGGACGGCCAAGATGAAACGCTCAAAGAACGCCCACTCCTCGTCCGACATCAGGTCTCGTGCCAAGCTGGTCTCCATCGCAGATACCGGCTTGAATCATGGCCGGTGCCCTACGTGAATCCCCTTTTGTCAACAGGGTCTAAACGAGTCTGGCTATCGAGACTCTTGTGACACCTGGGCGGTCTCGGTAATGCGGAGGCCGATGCCCAAAGTTCCCATAGTCCAACGCGTCAAATCGTTCAGCAGGATATTTGCGGCGCGATCAAACCCCTGCAAGAGCGCGTCCGTTTCCGTTGAGGGAGTGTCAGCGCCCGCAGTGAAGATCCTCGTCGCGAGGATTTCTGCATCGTCCTCGCGGACCAGCCGCGCGATCAGCCGCAGCGTGATGCGAGCCGTGTCTTGGCCCGTTTGTTCGGCCTCGAAATTCGTGAGTTCGCTGATGAGCGCGACATCGCCCTCGGAACTGATCGGACGACGGCCGATATAACGCAGGCCTTGGGTATTCTCCAGACTGCGCAGCATCAGTGTCTGCAGCATCACCGGCGTGGTATCCGACCAGCGGACGCCGGGCAAGTATTGGGCAGCCAAAGGAGTGGGGCGGATCATGATCCGGTCGGTGTCGAGCGCGCCGCCCGTCCCGGGCAGTTCCACGATCAGATCGCGTGTGCGGGTGCTCTGGTCTGCCGCGAAGTTATCAGGCGCACGCAAGTCAACGACTGCAAGGGAACGTCCTGCACCGTCTAGGGCCGAAATCGCTGAACACCCGCTGACAAAGAAGGTGCAGAGCAGGGCGATGAGCCCGAGATGAATGGGTCGGTGCATCGGCATGTTCCTTATCTTCTGAAGTCGGGAGTCCGCTGATTGAGGAAGAAGCGGGCCGGATCCCGCTGCAACTGGCCGACCAGATTGTCGAGATGCTCGATCAGGCTGCGGGTTTCCCGGGCGAGACTGGTGAAATCGCCAACGGCGCCGCCTGAGGCGGAGATGACCGGCCCCAGCTCGGCAAACGCTCCCTCGGCCGTGGTGGCCGCGCCGCGGAGATCTGCGGTAATTGCCGGCAGGTCCTCGGCCACCTGGCCGATCGCCGAGTTGAGTTCAGTGAGTGTAGTCCGAAGGTCAGCGGTGATGCTTGCCACATCTTCGTTGATGACCCGGTCCGCCCCCTGAAACGCCCGTTCGGCAGCGGCAAGGGCGGCGTCACCTGTGACGAGCGCGCTGTTGATCGCAACGAGCATCTCGTTTGCGTTGGAGAACGTCGTCGTTGCGCTATCGAGCGCAAGCTCGGCCTTCTCAGTCAGCTTGTCGATACGGCCAGTCGCGGAGCTGAGGTCGGTCGCAATGGCACCGATCGCCTCTTTCGCGTCTGACGTGGCCGCACGTACGTTTGCCATGATCGCAGGCAGATCGCGTTCCGCCGTCTCGGTCACGATCCGGACCGCCTCAGTGGTCTCAGCCACGGCGGCGCGGGTCTCGGCGATCAGCGCGGCTCCGTCGCCGGTCATCACCACGTCGATGGTTGTGGCCGCTCGTTCGACGGCCGCAAGCGCAGTGTCAACGCGGGCGATGGATGCATCGGCGGACTCGAACAGCGCTTCCGCCTGGGCCAGCCTGGCGCTGGCGAGATCTGCCGTCCCTCTGATGGCACCCAGTGTGGTCGCAGCCTGCGACGACAGCCCGTCGATATGCGACCGAGCTTCAGCCATCGTGAGCTGCACCTCGCCGGTGGCATCGGAAAGATCCTCCGAGAGATAACGGCTCACCTCGGACGCGGCAGTCTGCGCCTCGCCCAGTGCCTCGACGCCGGCCGACAGGACGCTCCGGGCATCCAGCGCGAGGCCCCCGATCTTCAGCAGGGTATCGTCGGCGGTCGTCAGAACGTCTTCCATTGAACTGGTCAGACCCGCGAGCATGTCGTTGAAGCTGTCGATCTGCGTCGCGAACTGGGACACCGATCCCGCCACGCCGGAGAAATCCGAAAGAGCCTGCGAAAAGTCGAGCGAGGCGTTTTCTACATTGCTCAGGATACGCTCGACCTGGGCGCGGTTCTCGCTGCTCAACAGGTCGCTGACCTCTTGCACGATGTTCAGCGCCTCTGCGAGCAGCTCGGGGGCATCCTCCGACAGGCTCTGCAGAACCGAGCGGCCGGCCTCGATCTCGGGGGTGGGCTCGGACGCAGTGGGTTCCAACAGCGGCGCATCGGGGCTGCCAGGGCTGATGCTTACGAACGAAACACCCGTTACGCCTTGGGCCTCTATCGTGGCGATGGAGTTGGTGCGCACCGGAGTTGCCGCATCCACCTCGACCCGAACCCGGATCCTTCCGTCTCCTTCAGGAGAGAAGCCCACCGACACCACTTGTCCCACGGGCAGGCCCGCAAACCGAACGTCGGACGCATTGTTCAGGCCCGAGACTGAGCTGAAGGCAACGTCATAATAATCGAACTGGCGGTCCAGCTCGACCCGAGCAAACCAGAGAAAAAACCCTAAAAGGCCGAAGAAGCCGGCCAAGGTAAAGGCCCCGATCAGAACATAGTTTGCCTTGGTTTCCATGGCTTTTGCGTCGTCCTATTCCGGCGCGGCGGCATCAAGTGCCGCCCGGGCGCGCGGCCCGTGAAAATATGCGTGAACCCACGGGTGGTCGACCTTCAGCATCTCTTTCATTGTCCCCGTCACCAGCACTTTGCGTTCGGCGAGCACGGCGATCCGATCACACACCGCATGAAGCGTATCCAGATCGTGGGTCACCAAGAACACGGTCAATCCCATTGCCCGGCTCAGGCGGACAATCAGCTCGTCGAACGCCGAAGCTCCGATCGGATCGAGGCCGGCAGTCGGCTCGTCCAGGAAGACAATTTCGGGATCCAGTGCGAGTGCGCGAGCAAGCCCCGCCCGTTTGCGCATGCCGCTGGACAGTTCGGAAGGGTACTTGTCCCCCGCCGCCCACGGCAGACCGGCCATCGAAAGCCGAAGGTCTGCCAGCTCTTTCCGGATTGCCGGATCGAGCCCCGCCACTGCCCGCATCGGCACCTCGACATTCTCACGCACGGTCAGTGACGAGAACAGTGCCGCGTCTTGGAACATCACCCCCCAGCGCGCCTCGAGGCCCGCGCGTGCCTCTTCGTCCGCGTGCAGGACATCGACGCCCAGAACCTCGACGCTGCCCGCTGCCGGAGTCTGCAATCCGGAGATGGTGCGCAGCAGGACCGACTTTCCAGTGCCGGAGCCGCCGACCACTCCCAGTATTTCGCCCCGGCGGACGTGGAGATCGAGATTCTCATGCACCACATGGTTGCCGAACTGGTTGCGCAGCCCTCTCACGCAGATGACGGTGTCGCTGTCACTGTGCCTTCCGCCAACCATGCTCAGATCCCGATCTGCGCGAAGAAGAGCGAAAACAACGCGTCCGCGACGATCACTGCGAATATTGCCGTCACGACCGCATTCGAGGTCATCCGACCCAGCGACTCGGCGTTGCTTTGCACCTGCATTCCCGCGTGGCAGCCGACGATCCCGATGATCAGGGCAAAGACCGGAGCCTTGATCATTCCCACCATCAAATGGCCAGCTCCGCTGCCTTCGACGAGCCGAGTGTGGAACATGGCAGGTGAGATGCCAAGTTCGATCCACGACATCAGCCCGCCACCGAACAGGCCCATTAGATTGGCGATCAGGCCAAGGATCGGCAGCATGAGCAGGAGCGCCAGGATCCGCGGCACGAACAGGACCATGGCGGGGTCCAGTCCGAGCGTCCGCATCGCGTCGATCTCCTCGCGCATCTTCATTGAGCCGATGGACGCCGTGAAGGCCGAGGCAGTCCGCCCCGCAACGATGATGGCGGTGAGCAAAATACCGAGCTCGCGCAGAACCGAAATGGCGATGAGATCAACGACAAAGACTTCGGCCCCGAACTGGCGTAGCTGAGCAGAGCCCTGAAATGCCAGCACAACTCCGATCAGGAATGCCATCAGCGAGACGATGGGTACGGCCTTGATCCCCACCTCCTGGCAATGATGGACCAGAGAGATCAGACGGAATTCGCGCGGGTGCCGCAGCGAGCGGCCCAATCGGGCGAGGAAGAGACCCAGGTAAGCGATCAGCGCGAGCCCGTACTGCAAACTCGCTGTCACGGCGCGGCCGGTGTGGTCCATCTTTGTGATGATCCCATTCCTCGCCGGGAGCGGTGCTTCCGGCTTGGGCATCGCATCGGCGACGGCACGGATCAGGCTGTCGACCTCGTCATTCGCGCCGATGATGGTCAGTTCGTGTCCGGCCGCGGCAAAGCGCTGCTGCGCTCCCACTAGGAGCCACGCACCCGAGGTGTCGAAACGACCGACCTCGCTCAGATCGAACCGCGCATCTTGATTTGCGGCCACATCCTGCAAGGCGAGGTGCAGGGCCGTTGCATGCGGCAGCACAAGGTCGCCATCTATGGTGAGGGTCAGATTGCCCCCTTCCCCGGTGACGGAGAGTGCCGGCAGGCGTTCTTCAGTCATGGCACGGCGCTCTCTCCTGGATAGCGGCGTCGCGGGAATGCAGAGCCTTGCCATCGGCGATGAGGCCGTCAAGCCGGGATGGGGGGGAGCGACGCAAGTCGCTCCCCGAGCAGGCCGTCACTGACGCCTGCTATGCGAACTGCAGCACCATTCGACCGTCCACCTTGCCGGCCCTGAGACGGCCGAAGATGTCGTTTATGTCCTCGAGCCGGGCTCGATGAACCTCGGCCTTCACCTTGCCATCAGCTGCAAAGGCAAGTGCCTCTTCCAGATCGCGCCTGGTCCCGACGATGGAGCCGCGCACCGTGATCCGTTTCAGGACGACCGGGAAGATCGGCGTCGGGAAATCCCCCGGCGGGAGTCCCACGAGGCTCACCGTGCCCTTGCGGCGTACAACTTCCAGTGCTTGGGCAAAGGCCGGGCGCGACACTGCTGTCACCAGGACACCGTGCGCGCCACCGCCCGTCGCTTCGATGATCCGCTGCGCGGCGTCAGCATCCGTGGCATTGACCGCGAGATCGGCCCCTGCCTGTTTCGCCAGGGACAATTTGTCTGACGCGATATCGAGCGCGGCGACCTTCAGTCCCATTGCCTTGGCGTATTGGATAGCGACGTGGCCGAGGCCACCGACCCCGGAAATAACGACCCATTCGCCCGGCTTCGCTTCGGTCTCCTTCAGGCCTTTGTAAGTCGTTACACCGGCGCAGAGGATCGGCGCGATCTCGGCGACGTCCACGTTCTTAGGCAGGCGAGCGGCGAAGGGAGCTGAAGCAATGACGTATTCGGCAAAGCCGCCGTTCACGCTGTAGCCAGTGTTATGCTGGTCCTCGCACAGCGTTTCCCACCCGGTTTCGCAGTACTCGCAGTTCCGGCAGGCGTCGTGCAACCAGGCGACCCCGACGCGGTCGCCCTCCTTCAGCTCGGTCACGCCGGGACCTAGCTTCTCCACGGTCCCCGCCACCTCGTGGCCCGGAATGAAGGGCAGGGCGGGTTTCACCGGCCAATCACCGTCGGCCGCGTGGAGATCTGTATGGCAGACGCCACAGGCCTCTACCTTGACCAGAACTTCACCTGGCCCCGGTTCAGGCACGGGCACGTCCTCGATCACCAACGGCTCGCCAAACTCGCGGACTACCGCTGCGCGCATTGTCTTGGCCATGATTTCTCTCCTATCGATGCCCCGAGAGATACCCGCGCCGGGAAGGCGGCGCATTGATCAGGGTCAATATGTCGATCGGCGGAGGCGCGAAATTGCGTGTCACACAGGTCTCGGGACGGGCAGCGCATTGAGTGGAACGTGCCAACAGAGCCGGGGCGTCGTGGGATTTCCGCCTGATGGCACGCCGTCCCTTACCTGCTGGATCCTCTCCCCATCCCGCGGGTGGGCCGATTACGGCGCCGACCCTTTGTGGCGGAGAAAGGCGTATGCGAGAAGACGACAATCGTCGGCCGCAGCATGTCTGGAGCGCCTCGTCAGACATCCGGCGCTGAGAGGCCGAAGGGCCAAGATGGCTTGCTTGAGCGGCCCGACCAGCACGGAAAGCGCTTCAAGAGCGCCGCGCGCATTGATCCTCTGGATCCTCACGCCTGATCCCGCTCGATTACCTCCGAGGGTGGCAGTCCGCGGGCCTCGCCTCGTGTAGAGTTTTGACGCCCATGGCGGCTCGTTTCCCTACTGCTACACCCTGCGCTCTCGTGCCCCTCCGCGAGATTTGTCCCGGTGGATTTGCGTGACTGCCGGCAACGCCATGAATCCATAACCACCAGCCAATCGTAGGTCGCTCCGCCGCATCGAGGCAACCCGCGTACCTGGCTTGCGGCAGGCGCCCTGGGCCCGCCTGCTCATTATTTCCTGTGACCGCAGAGCGATCACAGCGCCAATCGACGTCTAAGCTCCGACAAAGACACCGACCGCCAGCCACGCGTAGGACGCGAGCGCGAGAAAGAACAGACCCTTCTCCACCACGCCGGCGCCGATCGCGAAACTCCATCCGGACCGTGCGATCTTCCACGCGAGACAGCCGAGGCTGAGAGCACCGAACGCCATGTTGAGCCAGGAGGTGTAGTCGAGCTTGAAGAACACGCGATCCGTCACGGCGCGAACCTCTTCTGCAGAAGGCAATAGCCCAAAGCCGCGAAGCCATAGTGCAGGAGCATCGCTGTCGCCACCAGGACGACGAGGAACACGCCAAGGATATAGAGCGCCATCTTCCAGCCGTAGTATTGCGCGTTTACCCGCAAGACCGGGATCACCACGAGATCCGAAAAGACGAAGGCCATAATCCCCGCGAAGGCGACACCGTTGCCGTAGAGAACGGCCGCAAGCGGGATGTCCCCATCGAACCGATAAACGTGAAGAACGCCGCCACGGGGCCGACCAGCGCCTGCGCGAGCAGTTCGAAGAAATTCGGGTTGTCGCCGCCGATGAACAGCCATTGAAAAAAGCTCTTCGGCACGAAGGCGGCGATGATGCCGGCAACAGTGAAGCCGACGGTCACGTCCTCCCAGACCATCATCCACTCCATCACGTAGCGCTGAGCCACAGTGCCCCAGCTTTCGCGTGAGGCGATCTTTTCCTTCAGCGGGGCGTCCATGCCGTCGCCGTGGTCGTGACCGCCTTCTCTGCTCTTGGCGTTCTCTCTTGGCGTTCTCTCTTGCCTTCTCGATGGGCGCGATGCCGCGGGTCAGGCGGACGACGAGCCACATCAGCAGGATCAGCAGCACCCGCCCACGTATTCGCCAACCACGAATTGCCAGCCGAGGAAGATCGCGATGATGATCCCGAGTTCGATCACGAGATGGTGGAAGCCAGCAGGAACGCCAGGGCCGGAACGATGCCGGCCCCCTTGGCGAATAGCGCACGCGTCCGTGCCAGCGCCGCAAAGCTGCAGGACGAACTGACGAAACCGAAGAACGTGCCCATACCGACCGAACGGGGTCCGGCTTCACCCATCTTCTCGCGCATGGTGTGACGCGTGACGAAGACCTGGATCATGGACGAGATCACGCAGCCAAGTCCGAAGGCCCAGAACGCCGTCCAGAGCAAGCCCAGCGTTGTCGTTGCAGCTGAATGCCACCCTTCGATGAAGGCCTGAATCATTATGCACGCTCCTTGCCTTTCGCGTGTAACATCGGACCGGTCCCCGCTTCGGTTCCACGAGATCCGCTGTTCGCCCCCCTGACGCTCATATGCAGATGGTCTTCAGGTTTTCTCTCCTCGGCGGCGCGCGCGCAGTTCGCGTGGTCACGGTTCTGCCCAGCCGCGACGCCGCAACGCGCCCAGAGCGCTCGGCGACATCAGGCAGTCTTTCGAGACATAGGTCGATCGCGGTGGAACTGCGCTATTTCAAAGGCATTCTCGGCACATGGCTGATTCCACGACCGAAAAGGGTCTGAGGCGCGAAGTTGGGCTGTTGCAACTCACGTTCTACGGGACGGGGACGATCCTTGGGGCTGGAATCTTTGTCGTCATCGGCGATGTGCTGGGCGAGGCGTGCACGCTCGCACCCGCCTCCTATCTCCTTGCCGCCGTCGTCGCCGTAACCACGGCATTCAGGTATGCCGAGATGGCGGCACGCGTACCGACTGCGGGAGGCCCGACCGACTATGTCGAGCGCGCCTTCGGCCAACGCTGGCTGGGATCGCTGACGGGCTGGGCGCTTTTGGTGGCAAATGTCGTTTCGGCGGCGACGATCACGACTGGGTTCGTCGACTACCTGTCGAGCTTCGTGAACGTGACGCACTGGCTGGCCACCGGCCTTGTCGTCCTGGCTGTCGTTTGCGTCGCGGCGGCAGGCATGAAGGAGAGTGCGTGGCTCAGACGGGGACGACGCTGATCGGGATCGGCACGCTGCTTCTCGTGCTCTGGGCGCTACGGGATGGGCTTCTATCCGCGCCGCAGGCAGCGCTGGAAGCGCCCGCCACGATCGACGGCTCAATCTCAGCGGCGTTGCTTGGGGGCGCGTTCCTCGCGATCTACTCGTTCATCGGCTTCGGGAACATGGCGCAGACAGCCGAAGAGGTGCGTGACGTGAAGCAAGTCTTGCCCCGGGCGATGATCCTCTCGCTTGGGATCGTCTTCGTGTTCTACCTGGCGGTTTCGGCAGCGCTCGTCGGTGCCGGCGGGCTTGAAGAGTTGACTGAGGCACAGGCCCCGCTCGTCCGAGCTGCGGGCCGCGAAGGGTGGCCGGAAATGCCGATCGCCATCGCGAGCCTCGCCGCCATCGTCAACAGCGCGCTCACCCAGACCATCGCGTCTGCGCGCCTTCTGTACGACATCGGACGCGACGGCCGCGGCGCGCCGCAGTTTCTAGGTCGGGTGAACAGCCGAACGAACACGCCGCTTCTCGCGACCCTGGCCGTGGGGCTGGTTGTTCTGACGCTCGCGCTGTTCGTGCCGCTGAAGCAGCTGGCCACCGGGACGAGCTATGCAATTCTTCTTGTGTTCGTCGGCGTGAACGCCTCGCTCATTGTGTCCAAGCGACGGGACCAGCCAGAGGAGGTACCAAACATTTGGCTCGCCGCTCCATGGTTGGGTCTGATCACCTGTGTCGGGGCGCTCATCGGGCAGTTGGTGCTTGACCTGTGGCCGGGGTGACGCCGTTTTAAGACCTCGTGGCAGGATGGCGGGCGGGCCAGCGACGAGCGGCTCGTACCGCTGATTCTGGCCACGAGGCACGCGCGCGACGGGCTGGTCCAGATGGCTCCGAAGGGTCTGACGCTCTTTGGAACAATGCCTCGGGCCGGGGTTTCTACTTGAAGGCGAAAGTGCCACGGGCTCGGCCGCTGAGCGAAGCTTTTGCGTTGCCGGAGCGCGGACCGAACACTGAGAGGCGAACCGGATGACCGAACGAGTCCTCACACTGACCCCGAACCCGGCGCTCGACGTCTGGACCACGACCGCGAAGTTCCGCTCCGGCTCCAAGCTTCGCTGTTCGCAGCCCCGGATCGATCCGGGCGGTGGCGGCATCAACGTTTCGCGCGTGTTGCACCGGCTCGAAGGCGACACGCTTGCGCTTTTCACCGCAGGCGGGCGCACGGGCGAAGAGGTGGCGGCGCGGCTCGACGGTTTCGGCGTACCGGCTGAACGATGCGCCATCGACAGCGACACGCGCGAAGATTTCAGCGTCCGCGAGGAAGAGAGCGGCGACGTCCTGCGCTTTGTCACGCCGGGGCCCGAGCTGTCGGCGGGTGAAGGCGACCGGCTGCTGGACCGGCTCGGAAAGCTTGCCGGCGGCGGGGAACTGGTCGTCGGCAGCGGCAGCCTGCCCGCGGGGCTGGACGACGACTTCTGGGCCGAGGCCGTGCGCCGCTGCAAGGATGCGGGGGCGCGTTTCATCCTCGACTCCCATGACTGCGTCGGCCCTGCGCTGGACGAAGGCGTCTTCTGCTTCCGCGAGAACACCGACGCCGTCGCCGAGCTTGCCGGACACGACATCGCCTGGCCCGACGAAGTCGCCGCCTGGGCCGAAAAGCAGATCGAAGCGGGCGCGGTCGAGATGATCATCGTGACCGAGGGCAGCGAGGGCGCACTGCTCGTCACCCGCGACACGCGGCTCGTCCTTAGTCCTCCCGAGGTCGAGCCGCGAAGCGCGGTCGGCGCCGGCGACAGTTTCGTGGCCGGCCTCTGTCTTGCCCTGTCCGAACAGCGCAGCATCGAGGACACGCTGCGGCAGGCGGTGGGGACCGCCGCTGCCACGTTGCTGACCCCGGGGACCGAGCTCTGCCGGAAAGAGGACGTCGAGCGCCTCGTCTCCGCATGCGGAGATCCCCGGCACATCTGACTCCTGCGAGAGAAGGGACTTGCAATGAACCTGCCCAACATCGACGACATGGACGTCAAGGGAAAGCGGGTGCTTGTGCGCGCCGATCTCAACGTCCCGATGAAGGACGGCGAGATCGCGGATGACAGCCGCCTTTCGGCTGCGATGCCGACACTTCGCAACATCATCGATCGCGGAGGACGACTGATCGTCATCGCGCATCTCGACCGCCCCGGCGGCAAGCGCGACATGTCGGCATCGCTGCGGCCGGTCGCCGACGCGATCCGCGAGGGGTTGAATGGAACCTCTGTCGCCTTCGCCGAGGATTGCGTGGGGCCGGAGGCCGAGGATGCGGTGCGCGACCTGGCCGAGGGGCAGTGCCTGGTGCTCGAGAACCTCCGCTTTCACGCGGGCGAGAAGGAGAACGACTCCGGTTTCGCTCAGGCGCTGGCGAAGCTGGCCGACATCTATGTCAACGACGCCTTCTCGGCCTCGCATCGCGAGCATGCCTCGATCACCGGGCTGCCGACGCTGCTGTCCTCGGCGGCGGGTCTGCTGATGCAAAAGGAGCTTGAGACGCTCGAGCGGCTGCTGGCGGAGCCCCGGCATCCCTACGTTGCGCTGTTGGGCGGTGCGAAGGCGGAAACGAAGGTGCCGGTGGTCGAGCATCTGCTGGATCGCGCCGACAGCATCCTGCTGGGCGGCGTCATGGCGACCACCTTCCTCCAGGCACGGGGCGCCGAGGTCGGGCGCTCCAAAGTGGACGATGCGCAGGTTGAGGCGGCGAAGCAGCTCCTGGAGCGGACAGGGGGCGCCGGTGCAAAGCTGATGCTTCCCGTCGACGTCATCGTTGCCTCCGAGATGAGCGCCGAGGCCGAGGGGCGCGTCGTCGCCGCCGATCGTGTCGGGCCGGAGGACATGATCCTCGACATCGGAGTCGAGACGATCCGCCGCTATGCGGACGCGATGAGCGATGCGCGCACCGTGGTCTGGAACGGTCCGATGGGTGCCGCCGAGTTCGCGCCCTTCCAGAGGGGCACCCACTTTCTGGCCGCCGGCATCGCCGAACGGACGCAGACCGACGATCTGGTCAGCGTGGTCGGGGGTGGCGACACCGTCGCCTTCCTCCGGCGGCACCAGTTCCTGCACGTTGTCAGCTACGCCTCGATGGCTGGGGGTGCGTTTCTGAAGTGGCTGGCGGGCGAGGATCTGCCGGGTGTCGAGGCGCTGCTGAAGGCCGGCTGATGGGCCTGTCGCCGGAACATTCGGGTGCCGCACTTGTTGAAGCAAGAAAGCAACACAAGAGATGCGGGCGCCCGGATGGGGGAGTGGATGACAGACACAACCACGACACGCAAAACGGTTGCACTTCTCGTCGCGCTCATGGCGCCGTCGGCCCTTTGGGCGCAGGACGACGCAGCCGCCTCGCTCGCAGATGATGCCGGAGCCGGATCGGGCGGCTATGAACTGGCAGAGAACCTGAAGGATCGGCAGGTGGTCAATGCCGTCGGCCAGGAGATCGGCGAGTTGTCCAACATCATCGTGCGGGGCGACCGGATCACGCACGCGATCATCTCGATCGGCGGCTTCGTCGGGATCGGCGGATCGGAGGTTGTCGTCCCGTTCGATGTGCTGACTTTCGGCGAGGGCCAGATCACCATTCAGACGATCGCCACGGCGGACCAGATCGATGGGCTGACCGCCTTCGATCCGAAAGAGTTCGGGATCGCCGAGTGACCTGAAACGCCGTGTATTTGCAACTGGGGAGACCGACATGACAACGCGCGTCGCCATCAACGGACTTGGCCGCATCGGGCGGGCCACCCTCAAGATCATCCACGAGTCGCCCGAGTTCGAGCTTGTCGCGGTGAACGACATCGCGACGCCCGACAACCTCGCATACCTCCTGCGCCTCGATTCCGTCTACGGCCGCTATGGCGAGGAGGTCGGTCACGACGACGATTCCCTGACCGTCGGCGACAAGCGATACCGGGTCCTGAGCGAGAAGGACCCCGCGAACCTGCCTTGGGACGAGATGGGGGTGGATCTGGTCCTCGAGTGCACGGGGATCTTCACGAAGAAGCCCGATCTGCAAAAGCACATCGACGCGGGGGCGAAACGGGTGATCCTGTCGGCCCCGGCCAAGGGCGAAGAGCCGGTGCCCTTCGTCGTGCACGGGGTGAACGAGGCCGATGACGAGCCGATCATTTCGACCGCAAGCTGCACGACGAATTGCATCGCTCCGGTGATCGAGGTGATCGGTCGTCGCATCGGGCTGAAGAAGGCGATCATGACCACGGTTCACGCCTATACCTCGTCGCAGGCGCTCGTGGACCAACCGGCGGGCAAATGGCGCCGCGGACGTGCGGCGGCGGCGAATTTCGTGCCGACTTCGACCGGGGCGGCCAAGGCGACGACCAAGGCGCTGCCGGAATACGAGGGGCGCTTCGACGGCGTCGCCATCCGCGGCCCGGTGCCCGCGGGCTCCATCGCCGACATCACGATCGTGACCGAGCGCGCGACCAGCGTCGACGAGATCAACGCAATTTTCGAGGAAGAGGCGCAGAGCGACCGCTACAAGGGCGTGTTGGCCGCCTCGCACGAGGAACTCGTGTCGTCGGACATCATTCGCGACCCGCACGGTTCGATCGTCGACCTCGGGATGACGCAGGTGGTTGATGGCGACCTCATCAAGGTCATGGCCTGGTACGACAACGAATGGGGCTATGCCGCGCAGATGGTGCGCGAGGCCATCCGCCAGACGAGCCGGGGCAACACAGCCCCGGCCTGACAGCCCAAAGTACGGAGCATTCCCGGGTGGACGTCGCCGACCCAGCACGCCGGATCCTGTCGCATTCCGGGCGGGGGTGGTCGGGCACGCTCTGCCATCTGATGCACGGGCACCGTCTGGATCCCCGCCGCCGGATCGCGTTTCGCAAATCGCGGGATGCGCCTCCGAGAGGCGGTGCGCTGTCCTACCCGGCCGGCGGCGCGAAGATGAGGTCGTGACGATGCTCAATCGAGTTTCAGCCGCTCATCACGAAGACGGGTGACGCCAGTCCAGGGAGGAACCGAACAACAATGGCCCAGCAGGACCTACCGGAACGTGACGATCTGGCCGAGCGGCCGTGGTACGCGGCGTCCCGGGACGAGGCTGCAAGCGACCTCGGCAGCGATCGCGAGAAGGGCCTGAGCGATCGCGAGGTCAAGCGCCGGCAAGGGAAGTTCGGCCCGAACAAGCTGCCCGAGCGGCAGCGCGAAACCATCTTTCAGACCTTCCTGCGGCAGTTCAAGGACCCGCTGATCTACATCTTGCTCGCCGCCGGGGTCGTTTCGCTCGCCATCGGCAACATCGAGGATGCGGCGTTCATCTTTGCCGTCCTGGCCTTCAACGCCGGTCTTGGCACGTATCAGGAATACAAGGCCGAAAGCGCCGCGCAGTCGCTGCAGGAGGTGATGCGCATCACGGCCGAGGTGATGCGCGACGGCAAGAAGGAGGAGGTCGATAGTACCGAGCTCGTCCCCGGTGACGTGGTCTCGGTGAAGTCGGGATTCTCGGTCCCCGCAGATATGCGACTGCTCAAGGCGCAGGATCTGCGGGCGGACGAGTCGCTGCTGACGGGTGAATCCGTACCGGTCGAAAAGCGGGCGAGGGACGATCTCGATCCCGACACGCCGCTCGGCGATCGGGCGACGCTGCTGCATGCGGGCAGCACGGTGGCCAGCGGTCGCGCCACCGGCGTCGTCGTTCGCACCGGCACGATGACCGAAATCGGGCGCATCGCGAAGTCGCTGGCCGAGGAAGAGCAGGTGCCTCCCCTCGTCCTGCGGGTGCGTCGCTTCACGCGCGTCATCGCCGTGGCGGTCCTCGTCATCATCGTCGTCCTGGGGCTGTTGCAGGCCGCGCGCGGCGCCGAACTGATGGACATCTTCTTTCTGGCCGTTGCGCTCGCCGTCTCGGCCATTCCGGCGGGCCTTCCCGTGGCAATCACGGTGGCGCTGTCCATCGGGTCGAACCGGATGGCAAAGCGGAACGTGATCGTCCGCAAGCTGCCCGCGGTCGAAGGCCTTGGCGCCTGCACCCTGATCGCCAGCGACAAGACCGGCACCCTGACCGAAAACAAGCTGACCGCCAACCGCATCCGTCCGCTCGAGGGGGACGACATCGAGATTGGCGGCACCGGCTACGACCCGGAGGGCGAGGTCACGCAGGGCGGAGAGCCGGTGGATCTGGACGAGGAAGAGTGGCTGCGCCGCCTCGCCGTCACCGGCGCGCTTTGCAACGATGCCGACATCGAAACCGAAGGTGGCGAGGTGAAGACGCGTGGCGACACGGTCGACGTGGCGTTCCTGGTACTCGCGCGGAAGCTGGGGCTGTCGCGCGGCGAACTCCTGGACCAGTATTCAGAAGTGGGCGGCATCCCGTTCGAGTCCGAGCGTCGCTTTGCCGTCAGCTTCAACCGCGACGATGACGTGGTCGCCCATGCCAAGGGCGCGGCCCAGACGCTGGCCGAGATGAGCGACGTGGATGCCGACGAGGTTCAGCGTCGCGAAGAGGATCTTGCCGGGCAGGGCTACCGCGTCCTTGCCGCCGCGGCCGGGACCGTGGACCAGCAGACGGCCGACAAGTCCGATCCCGACGCACTCAAGAACCTAGACTTCCTTGGCTTCGTCGGCCTCATCGATCCGCTGCGCGAAGAGGTGCGCGACGCGGTCGACGATTGCCATAAGGCAGGTGTCGAGGTGCGCATCGTCACCGGCGACCACCCGACGACGGCTCTGGCCATCGGCAAGCAGCTCAATATCGCCGAAGAGGACAGCATCGTCGTCACCGGCAAGGACATCGGCCATCGCGAAAAGGGTGAAAGCGGCGGCGCCAGCAGCCGAATCCGCGAGGCAACCGTCTATGCCCGCGTGGAGCCCAGCCAGAAGACCACCATCGTCGAGACGCTGCAGGATGCCGGCCATTTCGTTGCCGTGACCGGCGACGGGGTGAACGACGCCCCGGCGCTGCGTGCGGCCCATATCGGCGTCGCCATGGGCGAGAGCGGCACGGATGTCGCGCGCAATGCGGCCGACCTGATCCTGACGGACGACAACTTCGCCTCCATCGTCCACGGCATCGAGGAAGGCCGCATCGCCTACGACAACGTGCGGAAGGTGGTATGGCTTTTGATCTCGACCGGCGTGGCCGAGCTTGTGCTGTTCACGCTGTCGGTCCTGCTGGACATGCCGCTGCCGCTGACGCCGGTGCAGCTTCTGTGGCTGAACCTCGTGACGAACGGCATTCAGGATGTGTCGCTTGCCTTCGAAAAGGGCGAGCCCGGCGTGCTGGATCGAAGTCCGCGCGATCCCGATGAGCGTATCTTCAACCGGCTGATGATCGAAGAGGTGCTGACCTCGGGGCTCTACATGGGCTTCGTCGGCTTTGGCGTGTTCTGGTTCCTCACCGAAGAGATGAACTTCGAGACCTTCGACGCGCGCAACCTGCTTCTGCTGCTGCTCGTCCTCTTCGAGAACGTGCACGCGTTCAACGTGCGCTCGGAAACGCGGTCGGCCTTCCGCATCCCGCTGTCGGCAAACCTCCTGCTGGTGGGTGCCGTTGTGGCGGCGCAGGCCATTCACATCGTCTCGATGTTCATCCCCGGCTGGCGCGGCGTGCTGGAGATCGAACCCGTCGCCTTTACGACCTGGTTGATCCTTCTGGGGATCACCCTGTCGAAGTTCCTGATCGTCGAGGCCTACAAGGCCTTCCGCGGCCGCGCCCTGGCCGAGGCGATCTATCGCAGGGAGCCGGCCACGAGGCGGACCGCCGATGGCGGCGGCCGGTCGGAAGGCAGCGGTGTCGTGGAGCGCGCCGAGCGGGCGAAACATGCCGAATACGCCGAATACGCCGAGCGCGCGGATTTTGCGAAGGTCGCACGCCGGGCAGAGCATGTGCTGGAGTCCGAGGAGCGCGAAGACGAAGAGCAGCCCGATCAGGTCAAACCCGGAAAGAGCGATGCCGAGGATCGGGATGAAACCGAGGAGCGGAAGGGGAAAGAGTCGGATGCTTCTGAAAACCAGGGCGTAGAGCCGGAGGCCGAAAAGCAGGACGCCGATGAGCGCGAGACCAAGGACCGCAACGGCGGCGACCGGATGGCAGGGGAGCCGACGGCGCAAGAGGAAGACACCCACGAGTCCGGGGCGGACGATGCGGAACCCGCTGAGGGGAACGCCGAAGAAGCCAGGGACGACGACGCATCCGACAGGAAGGACCGGGACACGTGACCGAAGACCAGACCTACGTCCGCTCTCTTGATGATCTCGGCCGCGACGACGGGAACATCGTCGGCGGCAAGAACGCATCGCTGGGCGAGATGATCCAGCGCCTGCAACGGGCCGAGGTGCGTGTGCCCTCCGGCTTTGCGACCACGGCCGAAGCCTACTGGCGCTTCATCGATGACAACGACCTGCGCCAGAAGATCTCGGACGAGATGGGGAAGTTGAAGAGCGACCGCAGCAACCTGTCGTCGGTGGGCGAGGCCGTACGGGATCACATCCTCGGCGGCGAAATGCCGGGCGCGGTGGCCGGGCCGATCCGCCAGGCCTATGGTGACCTCGCCGCGCGGCTGGAGCGCAAGGACCTCGACGTCGCCGTCCGCAGTTCGGCCACGGCCGAGGACCTGCCCGAGGCGAGCTTTGCCGGGCAGCTCGAGACGTTCCTCAATATCCGCGGTGAGAAGGCGCTGGTCGACGCAGTCAAGCGCTGCTTTGCCTCGCTGTTCACCGACCGCGCCATCGCCTATCGCGAGGAGAACGGCTTTGACCACATGGGTGTCGCGCTGTCGGCCGGGGTCCAGCAGATGGTGCGCTCGGACATCGCCGGATCGGGCGTGATGTTCTCGATCGACACCGAGACGGGCTTTCCCCGCAGCGTCCTCATCACCGGCACCTGGGGACTGGGCGAGACGGTCGTGCAAGGCACGGTGGACCCGGACGAGTATCACGTTTTCAAGCCGCTGCTGGGTCGCTCGGGCGCCCGACCCATCGTCGAGAAGACGCTGGGCCAGAAGCGGCAGAAGATGGTCTATGGCAGCGGCAAGGAACAGACGAAGCTGGTCGATACCAGCGACGAGGAGCGATCGACTTTCCTGCTGGACGACGACGAAATCCTCGAACTTGGCCGCTGGGCAGCAGCCATTGAAGACCATTACGACCAGGCGATGGACGTGGAATGGGCCAAGGACGGCGAGACGGGCGAGCTTTTCGTCGTGCAGGCCCGACCCGAGACGGTGCAGTCGCGAAAGGAGGCCGGAACGCTCAAGACCCACCGGCTGACCGAGGAGGGGAAAATACTAGTCAGCGGCCTTGCCATCGGCAGCTCGATCGCCGCCGGCAAGGTCATGCGTCTGGATAGCCCGGACGAGATCGAGCGGTTCGAGGCCGGCGCGGTGCTCGTCACCGGCGTGACCGATCCCGACTGGGTGCCGATCATGAAGAAGGCGTCGGCCATCGTCACGGATCACGGCGGCCGCACGAGCCACGCCGCCATTGTCAGCCGCGAGATGGGCCTGACGGCAGTGGTTGGCGCGGGCGACGCCACCGAGAAGCTGAAGGACGGGCAGGAAGTTACCGTCTCTTGCGCCGAAGGCGACGAGGGGACCGTCTATGACGGTGAGCTCGCGTTCGAGGCGCGCGAGATCGATCTTGATGTCGTGCCGCAGACCGAGACGAAGGTGATGGTGAACCTCGCCAATCCGGCCGCCGCTTATCGATGGTGGCGCCTGCCGACCGACGGGGTGGGGCTGGCGCGGATGGAATTCATCATCGGCAACATGATCCGCATCCATCCGATGGCGCTCATCCGGTACGACGAGCTCGAGGGCAAGGAAGCGAAGGCGCAGATCGACGAACTGACGCGCGCCTATGAGGACAAGACCCGCTACTTCGTCGAGACGCTGGCGCGCGGCATGGCCCGCATCGCCGCCGCCCATCATCCGGCCCCGGTCGTGGTCCGGATGAGCGACTTCAAGACCAACGAATATGCCGAGCTGATCGGCGGCGCCGCGTTCGAGCCCGAGGAAGAGAACCCGATGCTCGGCTGGCGCGGTGCCTCGCGCTATTACGACGACGCCTACCGCGACGGCTTCGCGCTGGAGTGCCGGGCACTGAAGATGGCGCGCGAGGAGATCGGGCTCGACAACATCATCCTGATGGTCCCGTTCTGCCGGACTCTGGACGAGGCCGACCGCGTGCTTGAGACGCTGGCCGAAAACGGCCTTGTGCGCGGCCAGGCGGGCCTGTCGATCTACGTGATGGCCGAGATCCCGGCGAACGTTCTCCTGGCCGAGAAGTTCGCGCAGAGGTTCGACGGCTTCTCCATCGGGTCTAACGACCTGACGCAGCTGGTCCTGGGCGTCGACCGCGACAGCGACCGGCTGAAGCGGCTCTTCGACGAGCGCGACGAGGCGGTGACCGAGGCGATCTCGAGCTTGCTGGACAAGGCAAATGACGCGGGCGTCCATACCGGCATCTGCGGACAGGCCCCGAGCGACCATCCGGAATTCGCGCGCTTCCTCGTGCGCCACGGGATCGGGTCGATTTCGGTCAGTCCCGACAGCTTCCTCGACGTGAAGGAACAGATCGCTGCGGCTGAGGCCGAACGCGGACAAGGGGAGAGCTCGACATGAAGATCGTCATCTTCGATGTCGAACCGTGGGAATGCGAGACGTTCGAGGCGCTGGGCGAGGATCACGAGATCGTCTTCGAAGAGGCCAACCTCGATGCCGAAAAGGCAGAGGAGCACAGCGATGCCGAAATCATCTCGGCCTTCATCTACTCGGACCTTTCCGTCGACGTGCTGGAGACGTTCAAGGATCTGAAGTTCATCGCCACCCGCTCGACCGGGTTCGACCACATCGACATGGATCATTGCCGCGAGAACGACATCGCGGTGTCGAACGTGCCGACCTACGGGACGAACACCGTCGCGGAACATGCCTTCGCGCTGCTCCTCGCCATCAGCCATCGGATCGTCGAAGCCGCGGATCGAACGCGGCGGGGCGACTTCTCGCAGGAGGGGCTGCAGGGCTTCGACCTGCGCGGACGGACGATTGGCGTGGTCGGCACCGGCGACATCGGCGCACACGCAGCCCGGATTGCCCGCGGGTTCGAGATGAACGTGCTGGCCTTCGACGTGGAGCCGCGCGAGGACGTTGCCCGCGACTTCGGCTTCGAGTATGTCGGCATGGACGAGCTTCTGTCGCGGTCGGACGTCGTCTCGCTCCACGTTCCGGGTAATGAGAAGACGAAGCACATGATCGACAGGACCGCGTTCGACAAGATGAAGGACGGCGCCATCCTCATCAACACGGCCCGTGGCTCGGTGGTCGAAATGCGCGCGCTGCTGGAGGCGCTGGCGAGCGGGAAGCTCGCCGCCGCCGGCCTCGACGTGCTGCCGGAGGAGCCGGCGGTGCGCGAGGAGGCCGAGCTTCTGCGCCGTTACTTCAAGCGCGAACACGACCTCGATACGCTGCTCGCCGACCACATCCTGCTCAGGATGCGCAACGTCGTCATCACGCCGCATTCGGGCTTCAACACGCGCGAGGCGGTACAGCGCATCCTCGACACCACACGCGAGAACATCGAGGGATTCCTGAAGGGCGATCCGCCGAACCTCGTGGGCTGAGGCGGGGCAGGGTTCCCAGGTCTTGCGGCAAGCAACCGCGCCGGCCCGGGGGCGTGGCAATGGGCGGAGAACGCTCGCCGCCCGTGTCACCGCCAAGCCGGTGGCGGCTCAGTCCTTGCCCTGATCGTCGTCCTCGGCCGCGTGCTCCTGCCGAACGCGCTCCTGCTCGTGTTCGCGGGCGGTGCGGTCCGGCTTGATCTCGGGGATCAGCGCGAAGGTGAAGCTCTGCCCGGGACTGATCTCGCGGCTCTGACCGCGGTAGGCGATGGTGATCGGGTGGGCCGTCATGACGCGGCTGGACACCGTCAGCTCTTCCTGCGTGATCTCGAAGTCGAGGATCTGCCGACGGAACCGGAGGGTGGAACTCAGCCGCTGCACCTCGTCAGGGAGGCGCGGGTTAAAGACAAGCCGTCCGGCGTCCAGTTCGATCCCGGTGTAGCAACGCTGCATGAGATCCACCGTCCCGGCCATCGCCCCGAGGTGGATGCCTTCGGGCGTGGTGCCGCCTTGTATATCGCCGATATCGCTGTCGAACGCCTTCAGCGCCAGCTCCCACGACCGCTGCCGGTCTGCCCGCGCCAGCACCCAGGCATGGGCCGTCCAGCTGAGCGTCGAGCCGTGGGACGTCCGATCGACATAGTAGCGGATGTTGCGGAAGATCATCTCGGGCGAGAACCTGTAGCCCAGCCGGTGGAAGAGATGCTCGATCTCTTCGCGGCTGAACAGGTAGAAGATCATCAGCGCATCGGCCTGCTTCGACACCTTGTAGTTGTTCGGGTCGTCGTCCTCGGCCTCGAGGATCCGGTCGAGCCGCTGCAGGTCGTCATACTTCTCGCGGTAGCGGTCCCAGTCGAACTCCTTCAGCTTCTCGTAGCCCTCGAACTGGCTGATGATGCCGTCGTCGTGGAACGGAATGTAGAGGTTCCGGCTGATGTCGTCCCAGCGGGCAAGCTCCTCTGCGCTCAGCCCGAGGCGCGCGCAGATGCGGCGCCGTTCGTCGCTGGGGATGAGCTCGAGCACGTCCTCGACATGCGACAGCACCCATGCCGCCAGGAAGTTGGTGTAGGCGTTGTTGTCGAGCCCGCCATTCGTGCTCGGATCGACGCCGGGGTAGGCCGTGTGGAATTCATCCGGCCCCATGACGCCGCGGATGCCGTAGCGCCCATCGGGCCGTTCCTCTGCCAGACTGGCCCAGAAGCGGGCGATTTCGCAGAAGAGCTCGGCGCCGTAGTCGCGCATGAAGTCGCGGTCGTCGGTCGCCTGCACGTATTCCCACACGTTGTAGGCGATGGCCGAGCCGATGTGCCGCTGCCGCCAAGAATTGTCGGGGATCCATCGTCCGGACCGGGGATTGAGATGCACCCGCTGGCTTTCCTCGCGACCGTTCGATCCGCTCTGCCAAGGGAACATTGCGCCTTGCAGACCCGCCTCGCGTGCCGCGCGCCGTGCTTCGTCGAGCCGCCGGTAGCGATAGCGCAGAAGGCCGCGCGTCAGCACCGGCATCCGCAGCGTCAGGTAGGGGAAGATGAACAGCTCGTCCCACATGATGTGGCCGCGGTAAGCTTCGCCGTGCCAGCCGCGCGGCGGTATGCCGACATCCATGTCGACCGAGTGGGCCGAGGCGGTCTGCAGCAAGTGGAAGATATGCAGGCGCAGCTTGAGTTGCGCATCTTGATCCGTGCCCGTGTCGATCCGGATGTCAAACTGCTCCCACAGGTATTCCCATGCCTTCACGTGCTCGTCCTGCAGGCTGCGGAAGCCGCGGGCATGACGGACGTGGTTGACCGCCTCGTGAAGCGGCTCGGTGATGGCATTGTCGCGAGAGTCGAAGCAGGCGGCGATCTTCTCGACCCGGACCGGGCGGCCCTGTTGCGCGTCGATCTCGAAGAAGTCCTCGGCGATGTCCGTCGTCGTCTCGGACTTCGCCACTGAAACCGGTGCGCCGTCGAGCGCCACCACGGTGCGCGCCGCCATGCCCACTTCGCGCCGGGCTTGCACGAAACGGCTGCGCAGCGTCAGCACGCCGCCCTCTTCGCGCGAGGTGTCGAGCGTTTCGAGATGCCGGCCGTCGAGGTCGCGGTAGCGCGCGACGCCCCAGTTGATGACGCTGCCGTCGATGCCGGACCGAACGGTCAGCGCTCCGGACCAATTCTCAGGCGTTAGCGTCACCGAAAGGCCCGCAAGGTGCGGATCGTGCATCGATACGATCCGCCGTTCGTCCCAACGCGTCACCCGGCCCGCGCTGTCGCGGAAACGCAGCACGCGCGAGAGGACACCGGCCTTCAGGTCAAGCTCCTGCCGGTAGTCGAGATACTCGACCGTTCCGGGCCGCAGCCATTCGCCATCCTCGATCCTGATTGCAAGCGGCAACCAGTTGGGGATGTTGACCAGGTCCTCGTTCTCGATCGCGTGCCCGGCCACTTCGGATTCCAGCCGGTTGTAGCCGCCGGCGAGGTAGGTGCCGGGGTAATGGACGTCGTCGGCCACCGCGTCGGGCGCGGCGGCACGCGACATGAAATAGCCGTTGCCAAGCGCACAGAGCGTCTCGCGACGGCCCTCTGTCTTGGGGTCGAAGCCGGTATAGGCCAGGCACCAGCCGCTCATTCCGTTGCCCCCGCCTCATCGCTCAACCAGCCGAGGAAGCGGCGCACGTCGTCGGGATCGGCGAGCGCGTAATCGGCAAGCGTCGCCCGGCCGCCGCCCCGAACCGCGATGCAGATACCGCGATCGCCCAGAGCGGCGAAGGCGTCCTCGTCGGTCAGGTCATCACCGAGATAGAGGGGCAGGGCATCGCTCTCGCCAAGAGCCGTGTGCGACAGGAGCCATTCGGCGGCGCGGCCCTTGTCCCAGTCGACGCGGGGCTGGATCTCGATCACCTTCTTGCCGCGGCCCTTGCGCAGCTTCTCGTGGCGCTCCACCACCTGGTCGACGGCCTTCTCCAGCGCTTCGACATCTTGCTCGGCGACTTCGCGGTAGTGCACCGCGACCGAAAATGTCTTGCGCTCGACCTTCGCGCCTTCGATTCCGCCGATCGCCTCGCGCAGCGCTTCGTCGGCTGCCTCGATGGCATCTATCAGGCCTTCGGCCGCTTCCGGCCGCTCCTTTAGGCCTCGGGGCCCGGCGATGTCGAAGCCGTGGCTGCCGGCATAGATCACGTCCTCGATCCCGACGCGTTCGCGCACGTCCGCAAGGTCGCGGCCGCTGATGATCGCGACGGGGCAGCGCTTTGACAAGCGGCGGATGCCGTCCCGCGTCTCTTCCGGGATCGCTGCTTTGCGATAGTCCTCGACGATGGGCGACAGCGTACCATCGAAGTCCAGGAAGACCGTCATCGGTCGGTCCTTCACCCGACCGCCGAACTCGTCGAGCCGGTCCCAGACGAGCGGTAACCGGTCGAGCGTCTTCAGTCCGCCGCCCTCTGGCAGAAGAAGGCGTTGCAGGTTGTGCGTGACAAGGTCGGCTCCATTTGCCCGCAGGGCGTGACGTTGTTTCTCGGGGTCGTCCTGCTGGCGGTTCACGCCGATGACGAGGCCGAAGCGACCAGCCGCGCCAGCCTGAACGCCCGAGACCGCGTCTTCAATCACGGCCGTCTCGGCCGGCTTGGCGCCCAGCCGTTCCGCCGTTTTGATCAACTGGTCCGGCTTGGGCTTGGGCTCCAGCCCCAGCGCCTGTGCGTCGGCGCCGTCGACCGTCGCATCGAATGTGTCGCCGAGGCCCGCGCTTACCAGGACACGGCCGGCGTTGCGGCTGGCCGAGAAGATGCCGACCTTTACGCCTGCCGCCTTCAGCCCCCAGATCATCTCGATTGCGTCGTCGAAGACCGGCGCCGAATGCTCCTCCAGCCACTCGCCGAACTTGCGGTTCTTGAGGTTGCCGAGGCCGTGGACTGTGTCGTTGCCGACGTCGTCGCCCTCGCCTTCGGGCAGCTCGACCTCGCGCGAAGCAAGAAAGCGCCGTACGCCATCGTAGCGGGGCACGCCATCGACATGGGCAAGGTAGTCACGGCGCGTGAAGGGCGGTCCTGCGCGGCGCTCGTCGAGGAAGGCGTCGAACACGTCCTTCCAAGCTGCGAAATGGGCATCGGCCGTATCGGTAACGACTCCGTCCATGTCGAATATCACGGCCGCGATGCGGCCTTCGTCCTCATCGGCAGTCGAACTCATCTCGCCATCCCGTTCGAGAGCGGCATGTTGTTCTCTCCTTCGTCCGTGCGGGGGTATCCTGCGATCCCTGAACCGAACAGGCGCTGCCAACGTTGGGTTCCGAATTGCCTTTCACGCGGACGAGCTGACGCCAAGACCGGTACGGCGTGGAGAGCGACGAAAGGAGCCTTGAATGCCTCGACTGATCCTGCTGCGCCACGGCGAGAGCGTCTGGAACCGCGACAACCTCTTTACCGGGTGGACCGATGTCGACCTTTCCGAGGGCGGCGTCGCCGAGGCGCACAAGGCGGCGGAGCTTCTGAAGCGTCACGACATCACCTTCGACCATTGCTTCACCTCGGTGCAGAGGCGCGCGATCAAGACGCTTTGGATCGTGCTCGACGAGCTCGACCTGATGTGGCTGCCGGTAGACCGACATTGGCGCCTGAACGAGCGCCACTATGGCGCGTTGCAAGGCCAGAACAAGGACGAGAAGCGCTGCGAAGTGGGCGAGGAGCAGGTGCATGCGTGGCGCCGCAGCTTTGCTACCCGTCCGCCCGCGCTGACCGAGGACGACGAACGCTTTCCGGGACACGACCGCCGGTATTCAACGATTCCCGATGCAGATATTCCGCGGACCGAGAGCCTGCAGGACTGCATCGCACGGACGCTGCCCTACTGGCAAATCTGCGTGGAAGCTGCGCTGATGGACGGGCGCACGCCGCTCGTCGTTGCGCATGGCAACAGCCTGCGGGGCATCGTCAAGCATCTCGACGGAATCTCCGACGACGACATTTCCGGCATCGAGATCCCGACTGGCATCCCGCTCGTCTACGACCTTGACGAGGCGCTGCGCCCGACGGGCAGCCGCTACCTCGAGGATACCGGCTGAAGCCGGACGCCGGGGAGAGGGAGGCGCATGACAGGTACGGTCGGGTCAGTTTCGTCTCTCGTCCTGCTGATCGGGGTGGTGATCGCGGTGGCGATCGTGGTCCGTGCACTTCTCGAGCGGACCTTCATGCCCGCGCTCGTGGGATCATCGGCCTCGGCTTCCTGCTGCGGCTGGCGGATGACAGCTTCGGCATTCTGTCGGAGGACGGCGCGTATGCCTTCGACGTGCTGGCCGAGCTGGGGATCGTGGCGCTCCTGTTCCGGGTCGGGCTCGAAAGCGATCTGGCGGGGCTGCGTCGGCAGATCGGCAGCGCGAGCATCGTCTGGATCGGGAACATCGTGCTGAGCGGCGTGCCGGGCTATTTCGTGATGTCCTGGCTGCTGGGGTTCGACCAGATCCCCAGCCTGATCGCTGCCGTGACGCTGACGGCCACGAGCATCGGCGTCTCGGTCGGCATGTGGCGGCAGCACGACGCGCTCGACACGTCCAAGGGGCAACTCCTGACGGATGTCGCCGAGATGGACGACCTGTCGGGCCTGGCGCTGATGGTGCTGCTTTTCGCGGTGGTGCCGATCCTGCGCGACACCGAGGGCGGCAGCGGCGAGAGCGGCGGGATTTGGACGCAGCTTCTGTCCACTGGCGGCTGGCTCTTCGCGAAGTTCGTCCTGTTCGCCATGCTCTGCGCCGCCTTCGCGCGCTACGTCGAAGAACCGATGACCCACTTGTTCGAGCAGCACGCGACCCGGCAGGAAACGACTGTCTTCGTCGCGGGGATCGGGATCACGATCGCAGGCGTGGCCGCATGGCTCGGCTTTTCGGCGGCAGTGGGCGCGCTTTTCGCCGGGCTCGCCTTCAGCCGAGATCCGGAATCCGTCAAGCTCGACACCGGCTTCACCGGCTTCTACCATCTGTTCACGCCGTTCTTCTTCATCGGGATCGGCCTCTCGCTCGACACCGGGGCCTTCACATCGGCCCTTGGCGTCGGGGCAGCGCTCGCCGCGTTGGCCGTGGTGGGCAAGCTACTCGGCGCCGGCCTACCGGCCCTTTTCGCCACGGGTGCGACCGGGGCCGCGCTGATTGGAGTCAGCATGGTGCCTCGGGCCGAAATCACCATGATCATCATGGAGCGGGGCCAGCAACTTGGCGACTGGGCTGTGCCGGCGCAACTTTATGCGGCCTTCGTGCTGGTGTCGGCGATCACCTGCCTCTTCGCACCCGTCACGCTCGAATTCATGTTCCGGCGCTGGCCCGACCAGGCCGGCCGCGAGCCGCAGTCGCGATGATGTTCCGGGACGTGGTGTAGCTCATCGTGGGCCTCGCGCTCTTTGGCGGGCCGAGCTGGTCAGTCGCTCTGCGCGGCAGGGAGGCTGACGGTGAGATCATCGCAGACAGGGGCGAGCGTTTCCAGCGTCATGTAGCGCCGGCGTTGAACGGTCCATTCCTCGGTCTGCTCCATGAGGATCGCACCGACGAGGCGGCGGATCGAGGCCTCGTCTGGGAGGATCCCGACGACATTCGGTGCGCCGCTTGATCTCGGCGTTGAGGCGCTCGATCGGGTTCGTGCCGTGAAGCTTGGCGCGATGCTGCCGGGGAAAGGTCATGTAGGCCAGCACGTCTTCCTCCGCCGTGTCCATCAACGTGGCCAGCTTCGGTATCTTGCCGCGCATCTGGTCGGCCACCAGGCGCCATTGGGTCTTGGCCGCCGCGTGGTCGGGCTGGGCGAACGCCGTGGCGATGAAGGCCGAGACGACGCGTCGGCTGTTCTTTCCGGCATGGGCCAAGGCATTGCGTTGGAAGTGGACGCGACAGCGCTGCCAGGTCGTCGATAGCACTCGAGCCGTGGCGGCCTTGATGCCTTCGTGCGCATCTGAGATCACCAGCTTCACGCCTGACAGACCTCGCCGAACGAGGTCTCGGAGGAATTCGGTCCGGAAGGGCTCGGCCTCGGAGGCGCCGATCGACATGCCCAGCACCTCGCGTCGACCGTCGGTGTTCACGCCGACCGCGGGCGTGACCGCGACGGACACGATGCGTCCGCCCTGGCGCACCTCGAGATAGGTGGCGTCGATCCGGAGACAGGGCCATTCGCCCTCGATGGGGCGGGTGAGGAAGGCGTCGACGCGCTCGTCGATCTCCTCGCAGAGCCGGCTGACTTGGCTCTTCGAGATGCCAGTCCCACCCATGGCCCGGACCAGGTCATCCATGAACCGCGTCGAGACGCCATGAACGTAGGCCTCCTGGAGCGAGCCTTGTCCGGTCGCCGGCGGGGCGCCACCGGTTCGAGCCCGCCGGCGACGGTCCAGGGACAATGGCGAGCGCCGTCAGCGCCTTCTCGACCGAGCGCCGCGGTTCCAGAAATGACGGAAAGTAAGAGCCGGTGCGCAGCCGGGGAATGCGCAGCTTGACGCTGCCGGCGCGGTTCTGCCAGTCGCGGTAGCCGTTGCGCTGCGCAATCCGCCCGCCGCTCTTTTCGCCGTAGTCGGCGCCCGTCTTCGTGCCGACCTCGAGCTCCATCAGCCGCTCGGCGGCGGAGCCAATCATCTCACGGAGCAGGTCGGCATCGGCACTCTTTTCCACGAGCGCGCGCAGGTCCATCATGGGCTTGGTCATCGGGTGCAGTCCTCGGTTCAGGTTGGTGGTCACAACCCGACCCCACCGGGAAACCCGAAGGCCACCGCAAGCTACACCACGTCTGGGGGACATCATCGCAGTCGCAGACAAGAAATAGCTTCAATAGCCGGCGCCGTGATTCTCCTGCCGCGATCCGCAGGGATCGGTGCGATGCGACGCGCATACACTCGATCTGGTGGCACGGCATCTTCAGGCTCCGCGGTTGCGGCCCCCGAGCGTACTGCTGAGCCGTGCGGCACTGGTTCGTAACGCTGCCCGAAAATGGCGGTCCAAGCGCGGCTTTTCCGGTCTGACCAAACAAGAAGAGAACCGAGTACGCCTGTAGTCGCGCTGGCGGCGATTGCAGGCGCGCCAGCCATTCTGTCGTCAGCGCGGGGAGGTTGCCAGAAACTGGCTCTGCGGGGGCTGAAAAACCTCGGCCGCTCAATCTGGCGAAACTGGCGCGGACACCACCGACGAAGCCGTGCAGAAATCTGGATGCACTGCACCAACCTGTTGGGGCAGCGCCTCATGGCGCGGGACTTCGACTGACAGGTACGAAAGGTCCTGTTCCGCATGGCCATCATGTTGTTTCCCCGGGCGTGTGCTTCGATGATGAACGCGCCTCGGACAATCTCGCCGTTCCAGTAGGTGAACTTTCCGGGCGGGCAGCCGGTGAGGCGCCACTGGTTCAAGCCCGCCGACGAAACGGAGGTTCGGGCGCATCGTCACCACCTTGCTCTCATGGATCAGCTCCGGCGACTCAGAGAGTCTGCAAGCCAGTAGAAGGCTGTGTGCATGCATGATGCGGTAGACGCGCTTGCGGTTGATGGGCGCAGCGCCGTTCGCGCGGAGCTGGTGGTTCAGGAGACCGTGATGCGGCGATAGCCGTAGGTGGGCGGGAAACGTCCAAGATCTCCGCCACAACCTTCACCGAAAACCGTTCTTTCGGCTGCGACTGCGCAAGCCACGTCCGTGTTTTGGGCGCGATTGGTCCGGAGCCTCCTTGGATTGCATGTATGGGCTGCAGGCACCGAGGGGCAGGAGAAATGGATTTTCTATGTTCCCGCGTTGCCGCAAGCTCGACACGAGTCAGCGCGCGCCGCCGAAGTCTCGAACGCCGTAGCGCGTTGGAACTCAGGCTGGATCGACCGAGTTTACAGGTCTCTGTCGCATAAGTTGCAGCGACGGAGGTGCATGGAGTCGCCCGCATGAAACACGTCGCCACCTTGACCGCGATGGCGCTCTCGGCTCTGCTTTCTGCTCCGGGACGACCGGCCGATGCTCAACCCGCTGGCTGCCCACCGGGCCTTGCAAAGAAGACCCCTGCTTGTACGCCGCCTGGGCGGGCAAAAGAGGGCGTGACGACGAAGCAGTGGCTGACCCGCCATCGGATCGCTGAGCGCGTCGAACCCGACACTATCGTCTGGGTGGACGACCTTGCGCGTTATGAATTGCCTGAGCTGTCGGATGGGCGCCGCCACGCCAAGATCGACGGCATGCTCGTCGCACTGGATCCGGAGAGCTACGAGATCCTGCAACTCGTTCGTTCCGCCACGGCTGTCCTACGTTGAGTGCATCAGGTGCTTGTTCGCGGCCGCGGTAGGTTGTCATGGCTATCACGAAAGGTGAGTGGACGCTTTGCAGGTCTTGAGCGGATCGTGCCGGCAAAGCAGGGCAGGGCAAAATGATCGAGGACAACCTTCTGCTGGCTGATGTCTTTCTGGCCTTGATCCTCTTGGCTGCTGCCTTCCATGCATCACGGCTCGTGCGCATCCTTAAGCAAGCCGGCCCCGTCCCCCGGGCCAGGGCCGCCAAGTCGTTGCTACGGAGTGGATGGAAGAAAAGCTCTTGGCGTGGTGCAGGTATCTGCATAGCTCTGATCTGCGCGTTGTTGCTGTCGCCGGATGCGAACGCTCAAGGCGAAGATGGCGGCTCCGAGATATTTGCCTTCGAGGCCGAAGTCATCAATCCGGGATTGCCGCAGGGAGAGCCGCCTCTCCGCCTCGACACGCCCCGCGCCGCCTTGGAATCCTATCTCGAAGCTATCCGCCGTGACGATTTCACAAGCGCGGCCCATGCGCTCAATCTGAACGCCATTCCCGCGGAGGAACAGGCAGAGCGTGCACCGGAACTGGCGCTGATGCTCGCCTTCGTCCTGCGGCGGCACGATCTGATCGACTGGTCCGACATCCCCGACCAGCCAGACGCGCGCGTGCTGCCCGGCCTTCAGCAAACGGCAGGGCCGTACACGCGCAGGTCGGTGGAGCTGGGGGAGATCGAGCTAAACGGACGCCCGGTCCCCATAAGCCTGCAGCGCTTCCGGACCGGAGAGGGCGACGCCGTCTGGCTCTTTTCGCCCTACGCCGTTGAGCGCGTGGATGAACTCTTCGCGAGAACCCGGCCCGGCCTGCTCAGCCGCTGGGTGCCCCTGCGCCAACGTCTAGACACGCTGGGGCAACCGTCGATTGCGGAATGGGTCGCGGCGGGGATCTTGCTGGTCTGCACCATGCTCGTGTGGCTGGCCGTCTACTGCGCGGTGCGGGCAGTTTCCCGGCGTCTGCGCCTGACCTGGGCCAAGGCCGCACAGAAGCTGGCGCTGCCGTTTGCCACCTTGGCGGCGGCCATCGCTGTTCGCGTCGGGATCAACGGTCTGATCCTCCTCACGGGACCGATCGCATCAAAGCTGGATGTCGCCTCAGAAGCCGTCGCGCTCGCCGCAGGGGCGTGGCTCCTGATCCGAAGCGTATCTGCCGTCTCGCTGAGCCTGAGCGAGCGGTACGTCGTTCCGCTGACCGCTGACGACCCTGAGAACCGACGCATCAAGACCACGGTTTACGTCGTGCGGCGCATGGCTTTGGTCATCGTCACACTGCTGAGCGTCGGCTATATCCTTGTGAGGGTTGGGCTGTTCGAAAGCTTCGGCGTGTCTGTTCTGGCTTCGGCGGGTGCCCTTGGTGTACTCGTCGCCATCGCGGCGCGCCCCTTGCTCGGCAACATGGTGGCGGGATTGCAGATCGCGCTGACCGACCCGGTCCGGATCGGCGACGTTGTCGTCTATGACGGGCACTGGGCTACCGTCGAAGACATCTCCTTCGCCCACACCGTGCTGCGCACCTGGACCTACACGCGCCTGATCGTGCCCCACAGCGATTTCCTGTCCAGGCCTTTCGAGAACTGGTCGAAAGAAGGTGACGCCGTCCGTCGCATTGTGAAGATCCCGGTGGATTACCGTATCGATGTAGACGCAGTCCGGCGGAAGGTGGACAAAATCGTCGAGGGTGATCCACGCATGGCCGGCGAGGCGCCGCTCGTGGAACTCGTAGAGGCCAACGCGGAAACAGCCATTCTGTGGATCTGGCTGACGGGTACCACCGCCTTCACGTCATGGTATCTGCACAACGACGTCCGTGAGCAGATCATCGCGTTCCTGAAGGACTTCGAGAACGGCGCTTTCCTGCCGCGTCGCCGGCATATCCTCGTCCGCGACAACGACTCCCGGTCAAGCGCTGGCCGCGAGCCGCATCCCAAAGATGGGCCTTTGGAGGGATGACCGCTAAGGCTTTAGCCAGCGGGGCGGATGAACCAGTCGCACCGGGCCAACCGGCGGTCGTCCCTGTCTTCCGAGCCACACGTACGGGAGACGTGGCTGACGGCGCCGCGACGTGCGCTGCCTGGCACGGCATTTCGATAAGCGTCCGCCGAGGGCCGGCTGAAGCAATATCCTGGCTTTTCGCAAGAGTATGAAACTATGGCTGCCAATAGCTTTCTATCGCTTGACGTGGTCCTTTGGCCGGACGGGAGAGAAGGTGCAGATCACGGGGAAAGCTGTGCGGCGCCGTTGATTGCAGATGCAACAGCGTGGCAAGTCGCGCTTCTGACACGACAGAGGCGTGAGGCGCGGACTGCGGGTGGAGATCAGGTGCATTTCCCTCTGATTGCCAGTTGCCCCGGAAGCTTCGCTCGGGCCAGTGCTTGCCGATGCGCGCGGCTGGACGGACAATAAGGGCGGCTATACCGTAGAGACTATCCTGCCAGCCGCCGAACCGCTCCGGCGAACGCAAATGCACGTGATGGCTTAGAGCTCAGCCTCTCTACGCTCGCCTGTTAGGTCGGCGCAGTGACCAATTTGATTGGGCCGCTGCATGCGCTGGTTTGGGTCCGTATCATGGCCGCAGAGCAATTCCGTGGCGATGATGCGACGATCCTGCTGCTACCCGGAGCCTGCGGCCCCCCTGTGCAGCGGAAATCTGATCAATGCATGGTGGCTGAGGCTGATCTCGGAGGCGCTGGTCGTTTCCCTGTAGCTCAACCTGCTGTCCATGGCGTGGCAGCACACCCGGGTCGGCACCTTCAAACCCGCCGGCACTGGCTCTTCACACGATCTGCGTCCATTTTTTACCAATCTCCTGATGCTGGCGCTTCTGGCATTCTTCGGGTCCTGCATGTCTCGTCACCGGCGCGGCGCGTGGCGGAGCGGCAGGTTGGCCGTGGAGGTGGATCGCGCGGCCGAGACCCTGACGACGGACCTGCAGGACATGCCGTCTGGCATCAACCGGAGGATGGACGCGCACCGGCTGAACGTCGTCGCGGATCGACCCGGCTCGAGCCGTGGGACCGCTGGCAGCCGCAGCCTTCGTTTGCTGCATAGACTGCGACGGTCAGGTAACATCGCCTGTTTGCTTCGAAGATGTCACAGTCGGCCATGTTTCCGTCCCGGTATACGTTCTCGAACCAGCGGGCGCGCTGCTCTGACGTGCCGTGGGTGCGGGGTGACTGCCTTGCCTGCGCACTTTGCAGCTACTCATGACCGGTCCGTTGGGCTGCATTGATCGCTTCTTCTATGTTGCCGCATTTCAGCAGGCCGTCGACGCCCCGTGCCCAGACGCCGGCCAGGCAGTCTGCCATCAGTTCGACCATGACCTGCAGCGCGTTGCCGTCGGACTGACGTGATTGTTGCTGGAGCGCGCTGATCTCGCCAAGAATCCCAAGCTGGTTTTGCACTTGATGGCCAATCTCGTGCGCGATGACATACGCCGCGGCAAAAATCGCCTTCGGCGCCAAGCTCCTTGCTCGAGGGTCGAGAAGAACGCGGTGTCGAGATAGGCGCGCTGGTCCGCCGGGCAGTAGAACGGCCTTGTCGCCGCCGACGCGCCGCCGCATTGCGACTATACCCTGCCGGAGAACAGGACGAGTTTGGCCACCTCGTGCCTCGCCGACTCGCTGGGGGAACTCTTGGGACCACACGTCTTCGATCTTGGCCAACACGCGTGCCGCAAAGTCGCCGGCCGCCAGTTCGGCCGGCGTCAGCTCGCGCGGTTGCGACGCGATCATCGTATCGTTCGCCAGATCGAGAAGCGACCTCGGATCGATCCCTAGCGCCAAGCTGATCGCGAAAATCGCGACGACTCCCAAGCCGCCGACACCGCCGACCACGGCCGCGACTGTCTATGACGTTCCCACTTCGTCTCGCGAGACTCAGGCGCATCCGATCCAACCCAAACGTCTACTGCGTCTCACCTGAAGTAGAGCATCGCCATGCGAGTTCGCCTGACGCAGTGCCTCGACTTGCTCTTTTTCTGTCGGCGGGGCGCTGTCCGTTGCTGCGTTCCTGTCTCGTGGCGGAGCTTTGGCCGGTGTGGCTCGCGAGACTTGGGGAGCGTCTGCTGAACGAACCGCGGAACAAGCTCGGGCGCGCCATTGTTAGGTCGACAAATGAAGACCTTTCGCATGAGGTTCCTCAAGTATGTCGTCCGACGCAAAGAAGATGAGCAACAAAATCGAGGAGTTGGCCCGGCACCGCCTGGTCATCGAAACGGTGTCGCCCCTGATCGAAGGCGGCCGCTTCGCGGCGAAGGCCGTGGCGGGATGGCCGTTCAGGATCACGGCGGACATCTTCGGGGACGGACACGAGGTCATCGCCGCCGCCGTCGTGTTGCCCGACGGATCCGAGCATCGAATGGCGCTGATCGAGAACGACAGGTGGGGGGGCGAGGTCGTTTTCGATAAGAACGGACCCGCACATTTCTCGATCATCGCGTGGCGGGATCTGTGGGGAACCTGGGCCCGCGACACGCGCAAGAAGATCGACGCCGGGCAGGACGTCTCGGTCGAGATGCAGGAGGCCTCGCAGCTTCTGGCCCAGACCAAAGCACCTCGCGGGTCTGGTCCCGCGCTGAAGAAGCTGCTTTCTGCCGCGAAGAAGGATGATGCCGAGGCACTGCTTGCACCCGACGCCGCCGAACTGATGGGACGCATCGGGCCTCGCGCGAACACGACCCGTTACGAGACGGACGTGCCTGTATGGGTGGACCGCGAGCGGGCGGCCTTCTCGGCATGGTACGAGCTGTTTCCGCGCTCGACCGGGCCCGAAGGTCAGCATGGCACCTTCCGCGACGTTATCGACCGGCTGGACTACGTGAAAGACCTCGGCTTCGACGTCCTCTACTTCCCGCCGATCCACCCCATCGGCACGACCAACCGCAAGGGCAAGAACAATGCCCTGCGCGCCGAGCCCGAAGATGTCGGCTCGCCCTACGCCATCGGGTCGCCCGAGGGCGGCATGATGGACGTGCACCCGGAACTCGGCACGCTTGAAGACTTCGACGCGCTTGTCGAAGCCGCGGAAGGGAAAGGGCTGGAGATCGCGCTGGACATCGCGCTGAACGCTTCGCCCGACCATCCGTGGATCAAGGAGCATCCGGACTGGTTCGAGCGGCGCCCCGACGGGTCGATCAAGTTTGCCGAAAACCCGCCGAAGAAGTACGAGGACATCGTCAACTTCCGCTACTACAACGACGATGGCACGCCGAACGCGCCGTTCTGGAAGGCGATCCGGGACCTGTTCCTGTTCTGGGCCAAGCGTGGCGTCCTGTCGTTCCGGGTCGACAATCCCCACACCAAGCCATTCCCCTTCTGGGAGTGGATCATCGCCGAGGTTCGCGCGAAATATCCCGGTGCGATCTTCCTTTCCGAGGCGTTCACGCGCCCGAAGGTGATGAAGCGCCTCGCCAAGGTCGGCTTCAACCAAAGCTACACCTATTACACCTGGCGCAACACCAAGGCGGAGCTGACCGAGTACCTGACCGAGTTGACGACTGAAGACTGCGCCAATTACATGCGGCCGAACTTTTTTACCAACACGCCCGACATCAATCCGTACTTCAACCACACGTCGGGCCGTCCGGGATTTCGCACGCGGGCGATCATGGCCGCCTCTCTTTCCGGGAACTGGGGGCTGTATTCGGGCTTCGAGCTTTGCGAGGCGGATTGGCTGCCGCCCAAGGACGAGTACCTCAACTCGGAGAAATACGAGCTGAAGCACCGCGACTATGACCAGCCGGGCCATATCAAGGGCGATATCCGCCTGATCAATCACATCCGCCGCGAAGAGCCGGCGATGCGCGACTTCCGCAACCTGCGCTTCTTCCACGCATCGGACGAGCGCGTGCTCTATTACGGGCGCTTCGACGAGACGACGGGCAGCTACCTGCTGTTCCACGTCCTGATCGACCCCCTGAACCCGGCGGAGTTCGAGTTCGAGGTTCCCCTGTGGGAGTTCGGGCAGCCGGACGACGGGGCTGTCGACGTGGTCGACATGCTGCAGGGAAATTCGTTTGAATGGAGGGGCAAGACGCATTGGCTCGCGCTCGACCCGCATACGCGCCCCTACGCCATCTGGAAGCTCATGCCGACGGAGACTGAATGACCAAGCTTGAACAGGGCCTGACGGCCGCCCCGACGACCGAGAACGCGCCGGACTGGTACAAGGACGCGGTCATCTACCAGTTGCACATCAAGGCGTACCAGGATTCCAACGGCGACGGCGTCGGCGACTTCAAGGGCCTGATGCAGCGGCTCGACCATATCCAGGACCTCGGCGCCACGGCGATCTGGGTGCTGCCGTTCTATCCCTCGCCCCTGCGCGACGACGGCTATGACATCTCGGAATACAAGGCGATCAACCCCTCCTACGGGACGATGGAGGATTTCGAGAACCTGGTCGAAGAAGCGCACCGTCGCGGCCTCAAGGTCATCACCGAGCTTGTCATCAACCACACCAGCGACCAGCACGAGTGGTTCCAGCGCGCGCGCAACGCCCCGAAGGGCAGCCCCGAGCGCGATTTCTACGTCTGGTCCGACGATCCGCAGAAGTGGATGGACGAGACGCGGGTGATCTTCAACGACACCCATGACAGCAACTGGACGTGGGACCCGGTCGCGGGCCAGTTCTTCTGGCACCGCTTCTTCGATCACCAGCCGGATCTGAATTTCGACAACCCCGCGGTGATGGACGCGGTGCTCGACGCGATGCATTTCTGGCTCGACAAGGGTGTGGACGGGCTGCGGCTCGACGCGATCCCCTACCTGGTCGAGCGTGACGGCACCAACAACGAGAACCTGCCCGAGACGCATGATGTCCTGAAGGCGATCCGCGCCGATCTCGACAAGCACTACGAAGGCAAGATGCTGCTGGCCGAGGCCAACCAGTGGCCCGAGGACACCCGCCCCTATTTCGGCGAGGGCGACGAGTGCCACATGGGTTTCCACTTCCCGCTGATGCCGCGCATGTACATGGCCGTCGCGCAGGAGGACCGCTATCCGATCTCGGACATCATCCGGCAGACCCCCGAGATCCCCGAGGACTGCCAGTGGGCCATCTTCCTGCGCAACCATGACGAGCTGACGCTCGAGATGGTGACGGATCGCGAGCGCGATTACCTTTGGGACTTCTATGCGAGCGACCGGCGCGCGCGGATCAACATGGGCATCCGCCGCCGGCTCGCGCCGCTTCTCCAGAACGACCGGCGCAAGATCGAGCTTCTGAACTCGCTGCTTCTGTCTATGCCCGGAACGCCTATCGTCTACTACGGCGACGAGATCGGGATGGGCGACAACTACTACCTGGGCGACCGCGACGGCGTTCGCACGCCGATGCAATGGACCGCCGACCGCAACGCCGGCTTCAGTCGCGCGCTGCCGCAGGAGCTCTACCTGCCCACGATCCAGGATCCGGTCTACGGCTATCAAGCGATCAACGTCGAGGCGCAGCAATCCTCGCCCACCTCGCTTCTGAACTGGGTCCGGCGGATGATCGCGGTGCGCCAGCGCCACGACGTCTTCGGCCGGGGCGAGATCGAACTGCTCTATCCCGCCAACCGCAAGGTGCTGGCCTATCTGCGCCGGACCGAGTCCGAGACTGTCCTTTGCGTCGCCAACCTCTCGCGCCAGGCGCAGGCCGCGGAAATCGACCTCCACGACTTCCAGGGCCGCGTTCCCATCGAGATGACCGGCCAATCCGCCTTCCCGCCCGTTGGCGCGCTGCCCTACCTGCTCACGCTGCCGGGCTATGGCTTCTACTGGTTCCACCTCAGCGACGCGGACGATGCGACAGGCGGACCCACGTCGCACACGCAGTTCCTCCCCGATTTCCTGACCCTGACGACCCGCGACGGAACCCTGTCGGGGGCGATGTCGGACCGCGCCGCCGGCAACTTCGTGTCGCAGACCCTGCGAGACTACCTGCCTCACCAGCGTTGGTTCGCCGCCAAGGAGAGCCGCATCGACAGTGTCTCGCTGCATCGGCTGGCCGAGATGAACGACGGACAGCACATGCTTGCCGTGACGGACGTGACGATGGGTGAGGGCACGCAGCGCTACTTCATGCCCCTTTCGGCGGTCTGGGGCGAAGATGCCTTGGCCCTGTCGCCCCGCCTTCCGGCAACCCTGGCCAAGCTGCGCCGCGCTAATCGCGTCGGTGCGATCCTCGACGGTGCGGTGGACGAAAGGATGGCGACGGCGCTCCTCGAGGCGCTGCGAGAGGGCCGGTCGATGGAGGCCGGCGACGGTCGCATCGACTTCACCCGAACGGAACGGCTCGACGAGGCTGCCGCGGAGCCGGGCGAACCTCGCCTCCTGTCGGCCGAGCAATCCAACGCGTCGATCGCCTTTTCGGACAAGGTGATCCTAAAGCTATACCGGCGCCTGCAGGAGGGTGTGCAGCCCGATATCGAGGTGGCCCGCTTCCTGACTGACGAGACGGACTTCACGGCCAGCCCCGCGCTTCTCGGCACCATCGACTGGACCGGGCCCGACGGCGGCGTGACAACCCTGGCCGCCGCATCTGAATTCGTGCGCAACCAGGGAGACGCCTGGACCTACGTCACCGAGGCGCTGGATCGCGACCTGGAACGGCACGAAATGAACGGCCGGGACACCGATCCCGCCGCGCACGAGGAACGGCCCCTTCTCGGCGGTCCGCTCGACATCGGCACGGTACTGGGCAAGCGCACGGCAGAGCTGCACCAGGCCCTTGCCAGCGGGCCCGAAGGCACTGCTTTTGCTCAGGAGCCGCTGACGAGCGACGTCGTCTCGACGCTTGTCGAGACTGTCCGAGGCGAGCTAACCGATACGCTCGATCGCCTGAACGGCCGACTCGGCTCCCTGTCGGATACGAACCGGGCTGTGGCCGAGGCGGTCCTTCAGCGGCGTGACGATCTGCTGAATCGCATCGAGGCGCTGCGCAGCGCGACCCCGGCGGGCGGCATCGGCCGAATCCACGGTGACTACCACCTCGGCCAGGTGCTGGTGGTGGAAACGGACGTCATGATCATCGATTTCGAGGGCGAACCGGCCCGGTCGCTCGCCGAGCGGCAGGCCAAGACCTCTCCGCTTCGGGACGTGGCGGGCATGATGCGCAGCTTCGACTACGCGCTCTGGTCCACGCTGCGGCGCAGGATCGAAATGGGCGCTGACCCGGATCGCACCATGGCTCATGTGGAGGGCTGGCGTCAGGCCACACAAGGCACGTTCCTGCAAGCCTACCGCGACACCGCTGCAAGCAGCAAACTTCATCCTTCGGACCCCGAGTTCGAACAGGCGCTTCTTGACCTGTTCCTGATCCAGAAGGCCGCCTACGAGGTCGGCTACGAAATGGCGATGCGACCGGACTGGATCGACATCCCGCTGCGGGGGCTGCTGGCTCTGGCCGAAGCTGCGTCATCCGGGCGATAGCGAGGGCGAAATTCGCCGCGATGGTCACAGGGCGCGCCTAAATAGTTCGTGCAGCTCGCGTCGGACGTGACGACGAGCGAAGGCAAGCGGACGGATCTTCCGGCCGCTCTACCCCATTTGCATGAAAACGATTTGCTTCTGGATATCACCGCAAGGCTCTCGGAGCCGGTTGCCTGCGACTTTACACGAGATGCGGGCGCTGAACCCCTGGAGACGTGGATCCAGACCTAGGAAGGATCGCGTCCAGGCCGTCGGCGGGACTCTCAGGCGTAAACTTTCGTGACAAGAGCGACATCAGCCGGCGGTTTGCCCGACCGAGTTTTCGCCGCAGCGCCATGCCGATTGCCAACAATGGCGTCGCGGAATGTGGACGCTGCACGCACGCTGATGTGGTCGAAACCAAGGTTCGCCTTCCCGGAATGCTCACGATTTAAGCGTATGCACCTTTTTCGTGCTGCGATGTCGGGCGGGCGCAACTGAATCGCCACGGGAGGGCACGCGGCAAGCTGACGACTGCGTTGGCTTGGGCAAGTCTTCGCACAAGCCGGTTACTGATCCGGCCGAACCCGGTGCGGCGGCTAAGACTTCCGGTTCAGCGACGCCACACTTGCCAAAATTGCGTAGGGGCACCCCGTCCCGGACGCGGCGTTCCTGCGCCGTGCCGTCCCCCTGCGCCCGATCGAGGGAACACGATGTCCGTCCGTAGCACGCTTCTTTCCACCGCTCTTGTCGCGCTGGCGCTGCCCGCCGTGGCGCAAGAGGCCGACTGCCCGATCAAGGTCGGCGTCCTCCATTCGCTGTCCGGCACGATGGCGATCTCCGAGACGACGCTGAAGGACGCCATGCTGATGCTGATCGAGCAGCAGAACGAAGAGGGCGGCCTTCTGGGCTGCCAGATCGAACCCGTCGTGGTCGATCCCGCCTCGGACTGGCCGCTCTTTGCCGAAAAGGCGCGCGAGCTTCTGACCGTGAACGACGTCGACGTGATCTTCGGCAGTTGGACCAGCGTCAGCCGCAAGTCGGTCCTGCCGGTGCTGGAAGAGCTGAACGGCCTGATGTTCTATCCCGTGCAGTACGAGGGCGAGGAGTCCTCGAAGAACGTGTTCTACACCGGCGCAGCGCCCAACCAGCAGGCGATCCCGGCGGTTGACTACTTCATCGACGAGCTTGGCGTCGAAAAATTCGCCCTGCTTGGCACCGATTACGTCTACCCGCGCACCACGAACCAGATCCTCGAGCAGTACCTCAAGGACAAGGGCATCCCGGCCGAGGACATCTTCGTCAACTACACCCCCTTCGGCCATTCGGACTGGTCCACGATCGTGTCCGACGTGATCGAGCATGGCTCGGACGGTAGCCAGGTCGGCGTGATCTCGACCATCAACGGCGACGCCAACGTGGGCTTCTACAAGGAACTGGCCGCGCAGGACGTCAGCGCCGACGACATTCCCGTCGTCGCCTTCTCGGTGGGTGAGGAAGAGCTTTCGGGCCTCGATACCTCGAACCTCGTCGGGCACCTCGCCGCGTGGAACTACTTCATGTCCGCCGACACGCCCGAGAACGAGGAGTTCATCGCCGCCTGGCACGAGTTCATCGGAAACGAGGACCGCGTGACGAACGACCCGATGGAGGCCCACTACATCGGCTTCAACATGTGGGTGAACGCGGTCGAAGAGGCCGGCACCACCGATGTCGACGCGGTGCGCGAGGCGATGTGGGGGCAGGAGCATCCGAACCTGACCGGCGGCACCGCCGTGATGAACGCCAACCACCACCTGTCGAAGCCCGTGCTGATCGGCGAGATCCGCGAGGACGGCCAGTTCGACATCATCAGCCAGACCGATCCCGTCGCGGGCGACGCCTGGACCGACTTCCTGCCGGACTCGGCCAAGCTGACCTCGGATTGGCAGGAGCTCGATTGCGGCATGTACAACACCGAGACCCAGACCTGCGTGCAGCAGACCTCGAACTACTGAGACCGAACAGACGGGCGCCGCGGTTTCCCGCAGCGCCCGTTTCACATCCCCTCACCACCGCAGGCGCCCATGCTTCGCATCCTGACCCTCGCCCTCGGGCTTCTGACCCTGCTTCCGGCCGCCGGCCGTGCGCAGGATCTTCAGACGATCCTCCAGCTTCACACCGAAGAGGTCGAGGATCCCGGCCGCCAGACGGTCGGCGTGGTGATCGAGGATCTGATCGCTGCGGAGATGCCCGTGGTGCCGGTCTTCCTGACCCACTGGCAGGACCGCGAGATCGTCCTGAACGCCGATGACGGGCGGTTCTACGCGCTGGTCGACGAGGAGGACGGGCAGGCCACCATCCGCAACCTCGATACCGGCGCGGAGACGACCGTTGCCGCATCCGCGCTGACCGAGGTGCGCCCCAATGGCGGCGTCCGGCGCGAGATCGCGGCGGCGCTTGTGCGTTTTCAACTGTCGGACCCGTCCCCCGCCAATCGCCGTGCCGCGCTTGATGCCATCGCTCGGCAGCCCGATGCGGACCAGATCGCGCCGCTCGCCGCCTCCATCGAGGACGAGGACGACGCCGCAATCCGCGCCGACAAGGAGCGGCTTCTGAACATCCTGACCGCTCGCTACGGCGACAAGACCGAGGCGCGCGTCACCGCGATCGAGCGCCTGAGCGGCCGCATCACCCCCGACGCCCGCGCGGCGCTGAGCCAGATCCTGGCGACCTCCGATCGCGTCGGCACGGGCGAGCCCGAGGGGAACGTGGCGCAGGTCTACACCCCGGGCGACGAGATCACCCGCGCCGAAGCCTACGGACGGCTGGTGGACGAGGGGCTGGCCCCCGCGCCGGTTTCTCCCGCCGCGATCCGCGACGCGCTCATCGCGAATATCGAGGACGGCGCGGTCGCCGGCATCCCGGTGGCGGAGCTGGACACCGACGCCGCCCGCCGCGACGCCTACGAGCGTTTGGCCGAGGCCGGCACGGTTCCGCCCTTCGTCCCCGACGAGCAGATCGACACGGCGCTGGACTCGCACGTGTTCTACGCCGTCTATGACGAGGAGGACGCGGCCGTCACAGACGCCGCCCGCGCGACGCTGCGGTCCGTGGATACGCAGGTGTCGTTGAACAAGGCGGCGGACCTTGGGCTCGACGCGCTTTCGCTCGCCTCGATCTACTTCCTTGCCGCGATCGGGCTGGCAATCACCTTCGGCGTCATGGGGGTCATCAACATGGCCCATGGCGAGTTCATCATGATGGGCGCCTATACCGGCTACGTCGTGCAGCAGATTGTGCCCGACTACACGCTGTCGCTGATCATCGCGCTGCCGCTGGCCTTCGTCATCGCGGGCGCCGCCGGCATCGCAATGGAGCGGCTGGTGATCCGCCACCTCTACCACCGCCCTCTCGAGACGCTCCTGGCGACCTTCGGCATCTCGATCGCGCTGCAGCAGCTTGCCAAGAACATCTTCGGCACGCAGGCCCGCCCGCTGACCGCGCCCGACTGGCTGGGCGGGCAGATGGTCATCAACGAGCTGGTCTCGATCAGCTACATCCGCATCGCGATCTTCGTCCTTGCCGGGCTGTTCCTGGCGCTTCTGCTGTTCATCCTGAACCGTACCCGGCTGGGGCTGGAGGTCCGCGCAGTCACGCAGAACCGGGGCATGGCGGCATCCATGGGGATCGATCCGGACAAGATCAACATGGCAACCTTCGGGCTGGGCTCGGGCATCGCCGGGATCGCGGGCGTGGCCATCGGGCTCTACGCGCAGGTCACCTCGGAGATGGGGGCGAAGTACATCGTGCAGAGCTTCATGACCGTCGTGGTCGGCGGTGTCGGCAATGTCTGGGGCACGCTGGCCGGGGCCAGCCTGATCGGGGTGCTGCAGAAGTCGATCGAGAGCATGAATCCCTCAAACACGCTGGCCGCCCAGACCTACATGATCCTCTTCATCATCATCTTCATCCAGTTCCGGCCAAGGGGCATCGTCGCCCTGCGCGGCCGCGCGGCCGAGGCATGATGCCCATGCGCCCGACTCTCGAAAGACACGCCTCATGACTGACGCCGCCATGACCCTGCCGCACCGGACACCGCCGGTGCGGCAGACCTCGACCTTCGTGTTCCTCGCCTCGCTCGCGGTCTTCGCGGTCCTCGTCACGGTGCTGGCCGAGCAGGGGGCGATCTCGACCTCGTTTGTGAAGACGCTGGGCAAGACGCTGTGCCTGTGCATCGCCGCCGTCGCGATGGATGTCGTCTGGGGCTACACCGGCATCCTGAGCCTTGGGCATATGGCCTTTTTCGGCCTCGGGGGCTACGCGATCGGCATGTGGCTGATGTACGCTCGGACCGAGGGGCTGGTCGCCCAGAGCCTTGCCTCGCAGCCGCTGCCGCCGACTGCCGGAGAGGTCCGTGACGCTATCGGCAGCCAAATCTTCGGCGTTGTGGGATCGTCAGACTTCCCGCTGATCTGGATGTTCGCGGACAGCCTGTTCCTGCAGCTTCTGATGGTGGTGCTGGTGCCGGGTGCAATGGCGCTGGTCTTCGGCTGGCTTGCCTTCCGCAGCCGGGTGACCGGGGTCTACCTGTCGATCCTGACCCAGGCGATGACGCTGGCGCTGGCCTTGTACCTGTTCCAGAACGACAGCGGCCTTCGGGGCAACAACGGCCTTTCCGGCCTGCAGAACATCCCCGGCTTCGAGAACACGTCACAGGCGGCACTGAGCCTCGGTTTCTTCTGGGCCTCCGCCGTCGCTCTGGCCGTGGCGTACCTGCTGTTTGCGTGGGTGGTGTCCGGGCGGATGGGGTCGGTCCTGCGGGCGGTGCGCGACGACGAGGCGCGGGTGCGGTTCCTAGGCTACCACGTGGAAAGCTTCAAGCTTTTCGCCTTCGTGCTGACAGCCGTGGTCACCGGCATCGCCGGCGCACTCTACTACCCGCAGGCTGGCATCATCAACCCGAACGAGATCGCGCCGATCGCGTCGATCTACCTCGCCGTCTGGGTAGCCATCGGCGGGCGCGGTCGGCTCTACGGTGCGGTAATCGGCGCGGCCTTGGTCTCGCTGCTGTCGAGCTGGTTTACCGGCGGCGGGGCGCCCAACATCGAATTGGGTAACTACAAGCTTCAGTGGACGGATTGGTGGCTGGTGCTGCTTGGCCTCAGCTTCGTGGCGGTGACGCTGCTGGCGCCGAAGGGAATCGGCGGGCTGGTCGACCTGATTACAGAGCGACGCAGGCCTGAGCGCCAGGGAAATTACGGCCCCGATCAAGGCGCCAAGCGGGCCGAGGAGGGCGCGGAATGACGCTTCTTGAAGTGGATGGCGTCTCGGTGACCTTCGACGGGTTCCGGGCCATCAACAGCCTTTCCCTGATCATGGGCGAACCCGAGTTACGGGCGATCATCGGGCCGAACGGCGCGGGCAAGACGACCTTCATGGACATCGTCACCGGCAAGACCCGGCCCGATTCCGGCCGCGTTGTCTGGGGCGAGGAGAACCGCAACCTCGTCGGGATGAGCGAAAGCGCCATCGCGCGGGCCGGGATCGGGCGAAAGTTCCAGAAGCCCACCGTGTTCGAGGACCAGACCGTGCGCGAGAACCTCGCCATGGCGCTGAGGGCCCGGCGCGATCCGTTCCGGGTGCTGTTCAACCGGTCTCAGAACGCCGGGCGCATCGCCGAACTGGCCGACGAGATCGCGCTGTCGGATCAGCTTCTTGGCAAGGCCGGCGAGCTGAGCCACGGCCAGAAGCAATGGCTCGAGATCGGGATGCTCCTGGCGCAAGAGCCGCGCCTGCTGCTGGTGGACGAACCGGCCGCCGGCATGACCCCGGCGGAGCGCGGCCATACCGCGGACCTCCTGAAACGGCTGGCGAAGACGCGGGCCGTCATCGTGGTCGAGCACGACATGGAGTTCGTCCGCCGCCTCGACTGCAAGGTGACGGTCCTGCACGAGGGGCGGGTGCTGGCCGAAGGGTCTCTGGACCACGTGACGAAGAACCAGGACGTGATCGATGTCTATCTGGGGCGCTGAGTGATGCTGGACGTACAAGGACTGACGCTGCGCTATGGGCAGAGCCAGGTGTTGCATGGCGTGAACCTGTCTGCCCGCGCTGGCGAGGTGACGGCGGTGATGGGGATGAACGGGGTAGGCAAGACCTCGTTGATGAAGGCGATCGCCGGGCGCCACCCGTTTCGCGAGGGGCGGATCGTGGTTGATGGTCGGGACCTGGGACATCCGAGCGCGGTTCAAGCGGCGCGGGCAGGCATCGCCTACGTGCCCCAAGGGCGCGAAGTGTTCCCGCTGATGAGCGTGACCGAGAACCTTCAGACCGGCTTTGCCTGCCTCGGTCGCGGCGCCCGATCGGTGCCAGACCGGATCTACGACCTGTTCCCCGTCCTCGCCCAGATGCGCAACCGCCGTGGCGGCGATCTTTCGGGCGGGCAGCAGCAGCAGTTGGCCATCGGCCGCGCCTTGGTCACGAGACCGCGGGTGCTGCTTCTGGACGAGCCGACCGAGGGCATCCAGCCGTCGATCATAAAGGAGATCGGAAACGTGATCTCGACCCTGCGCGACGAGGGCGAGATCGCGATCGTGCTGGTCGAGCAGTATTTCGACTTCGCCGTCGGGCTCGCCGACCGGGTGACGGTGCTGACCGGCGGCCAGATCAGCTATGTCGCCGCCAAGGGCGAGATCGAGCGCGAGAGCCTGCTGGAGGCGGTATCGCTTTGACGCAGGAGGACGGCTGGCGCGGCAGTCGTACTTCCGAGAAGCGGACAGGCGTCACGGTCTCTCCCGCGTCGGCGCAGACGGCCCTGTCGCCGACCACGCCTCGCTGGTCCGGGAGCGTGAGTTTAAGCGATAGCGTGAGGTCAGTGGGACCGCACCGCCGCTGACCGCAGACCTGGTGGCGACCCATGTATTCAGGGCCCGATTATTGCCGATGTTGGTCGTGGTTCAGGCTCAGCGAGGAGACCGATGGCGCGGCTACGGCTGTATCTTCTAACGAGCCACGCCGTCCGTGTCGAGGACAGACGGTCCCGAGCGGCATAATCTTCATCAACCGCAACGAGCTGGGCTGGCGCGATGAAGAACTGCCCGCCGAAGACGCTCTTCAACCGGTGGAAGCGGTGGAGGTGAGCACCGCAGCTGCGAACGGTTTGTGTTTGCCAGGATGATGGGCGGCTTGGCGGCCGCGGGCATCGAGCGGAAGACGGTCATGATCCCTCTCATGGTTTGCTGCGCGAACCACTGCCGGGCGATGGATGCGACGACCTCAAGCACACCGCACGCTCTCCAGCCGGTGGAGCGGTGGAACAAAGAGGCGGCATGGCAGGCTGATCGGACGGACGGAAGGCGTGATAAACACAAGGCTTCATGCCGTTACCGACAACATCGGGCGCCCGATCCGTTTTCCGGGAAATCCGTCTACTGGACGGATTTCAGGCCCTTCGAACTCATCACGGCCGGCCCTCCTCCCGGCGATACAAGCATCGCCTGTTCGGCAGTGGGTTAGCGACTATACCGGGGCCAACGCATTGACGGGTAGCGCGCCACCGCCGATTGGCTGCTGGGAGATCGCGGGTACGACGCGGACCGGTCCCGCGAAGACCTTATGCACAAGGGAATACCCTCTGCAGGCATGAAGTCGCGCGACAAGCCTATCCGATACGACAAGCGCCGTGACCAACGCCGCAGCAGGATCGAAATCACGTCGCCACCCAGCTCATGTCGCTGCCCGAAGGTCTTCCTGCCAGCAAGCGCTCTCGCAGCGACGGTCTTGTTCTAGCTCTAATCGATCTGTCTGGAGCCGACAGGGTGCTCGGCATAAGACGCTCTTGCAGCCGTGTTGCGATCACGCAGGACATCACGGCACAGACCGCCGCGACGAAAGGATAGGATGCAGCGCCTGCGAAGTGCCATCCAGCACCGCCACCTGCGCTTCGACCGGCAGCGCATGCACAGCCTCGGCGCTGACAGAGCCTAGGCCGCCCGCGGCTCCGCCAAGTAGCCGCCCGGCAAGATGGGTGGCCACCCCGGAGCTGAAGATCGCGCCGAAGGCTGTCGTCCCGATCGCGCCGCCGATGAGGCGGAACATGGTGGCGCTGGCTGTGCCGATGCCGAGCATGCCGACAGGCACGGCGTTCTGAATCGCCGCGACCGCGATGCTGAAGACCGGGCGCAACCCGAGCCCGACCAGAAGCAGACTTGCCGCGATGGCCCAGAGCGAGCTCTGGACGCCGATCCGCGTCAGCAACGAAATCGCGAGCGCCAGCAAGCCTGTCGACAGGATCGGCAGCAGCTTATAGCGCCCGGTGCGCGACATGATCTGGCCTGCAAGGATCTAGGACCCGAGCAGCACGCCCATCATCGGCTGCAGGAACAGACCCGAGGCGGTCGGGTTCACGTCCTTCACCACCTGCAGGAACAGGGGCATGAAGGTAATCGTGCCGAACATCGCCATGCCGACCATGAAGCCGACGGCGCTCACCACCAGAAAGGTCGGGTTGCGGAACAGCGCGAGCGGCAGGATCGGCTCAGCCGCACGACGCTCCACAAGGACGAATCCGATGAGCGCCGCGACCGCCAGTGCGCCTCCCGCCAAAAGACCGGCGGTGTCGACCGGCAGTTCCCCCCCCTCTCGTCCGGACAGAATGACCGCGGTCGACAGGAGTAGCGCCAGCAGGGCGGTCCCCGCATAGTCGACGGTGCGCTTGGTCTTCGTCGTCGGGCTGTCGAGCGTGGCGCCGAGCGCGATGAAGGCCATAATGCCGATGGGCAGGTTCACGAAGAAGATTCAGTGCCAGTTCAGCTGCTCAACCAGAAGGCTGCCGATCAGCGTCCCGATCACGGTCGAGATGCCGAAGGCGGTGCCCCTGATACCTTGCGCCTTGCCCCGCTCGCGCGGCGGCAGGACATCGGCCACCACCGCCATTGCCACGACAATCAGACCGCCGCCGCCAAGCCCTTGAACCGCGCGCCCGGCGACAAGCTCAGCCATGTTCTGCGCCAGCCCCGAAATCACCGCGCCCAGCAGGAAGACGAGGATACCACCCTGCATCACGATCTTGCGGCCAAACAGGTCGCCCAGCTTGCCATAGATCGGCGCACCCGCCTTTGGTCTGAGAACAATGGCGAGCGATATGCAGCCCAACCCTCGGCTGAAGGGATGTAGGTGAAGCTAATACCCCACAGGTGATTGCGTGCACTCGCCGAGAGGGCACTTCTGGTTCGGATGGTCGGCCTCGAAATTGCGGTCGAGGTCTTGTTGGCGATGACCGACCGTCCGCCGTCGTCCTTCGGCTTCCCGCGTCGCTTCGGCCGCGCCCTCATGGCATTCTTCCGCATCAGACGCTCGATCCGATGCAGTCCGCACGCCAGCCCGTCCTCGAGCACGTCGCGCCAGACCCGGCGGGTACCATAGGTGCGATCGGTGGCCCGGACGCTCTTGTCGATGGCGATGACGAGCTTCGCGTCGTGCGCTGCCCGATCGCTGATCGGTCGCTTGAGCAGGCATGGAAGCCCGACCGAGAGATGCCCAGCACCTCGCACGTCCAGCTGACCGGCCAGACATGCCGGTTCTTCGCGACGAAAGCGATCGTCATGTCGCTTCCCGCGCGAAATAGGCGCTTGCCATTGTGCTTGAACCAATGGCGCACATGGCTCGCCTTTTTTTAGGATGTCACGCTCGGCCTTGAACTTGGCGACCTCCTTCTTCAGAGATTGCGATCTCAGCCAGCTCAGCGCGCTGCTGGCCGTTGCCCGGAAACGCCGAGGTTGGTGCCTCGGCTGCTTCTCGCATCCATCGCCGCAGAACGCTCTTGGCCGATCCCAGATCTCGGCACGCCTGGGCGAACGCAACGTCCCCCTTCCGTCCCCAGCTTCACAGCCTCGACCTTGAACTCGCGGCTGAACTTCCGTCTCGTCATGTCCACTCTCCAGTTCCACGGTCACAATCTCGTCTTCGCGCCCACGAAACCAGCAGCAGCTCAGGGAGCATTCGCGAAGTCGGAGTGGGTAGGAGACGTTGCGGTGATGTTCGCTGACGTTCAGCGGAAGAGACTCGTTGTGAGATCGGCCTGCTTCACCCTCTTACGCGCCGCCGGTAAGAAGCTTCGATCCGACGCTGCCACGAAACCGATCGGCGGCGGGATCATCCTCATAGGATGTGACCTGCCCTCCGCTCATGAGCGTCAGGAAGCCGTCGCGAGCCGCCCAACGCTGCGGTCTCCGATCTGCTGGCTTGATGCGTGCTTCCCCGCCTTCCTTGCGAACGGTCTGCGGAAGCTTCGCGTCGCCGGGTAAGGAGAGTCGCCGAGTCGGGGATTGGGTTGCAGCAACGCGGAGCAATTCGCGCTTCACTCGCAACGGTCGGACTGGCAAACGGTCAGGGGAAGAAACAACCGAGGTCATTCATGCGCCGCTCCACCCCTGCCGCCATCCTGATGCTGCTCCTCATCTCCGGCTGCGGTGGTCTTGGAAGCCGGGCGGTGGTCGAAGGCGCTGGACCCGACGAACTCCTGAAGTTGCGCGCGGGGCCCGGACTGGGATTCAACGTGATCCTCGGTCTCCCCGACGGAACACGGCTTATCCGTCGGGACTGCGTTGTCGAGGTGGGCCAGCTTTGGTGTCGAGTCTCGCTCGCGGATTCGCCTGGGATCACAGGCTACGTTTCTGAAGACTACCTCTCCGATCTCTAACGCCGCTGAGGAGGCCATACGGCAGAACGAGCGCAGGATCGCCTGGTTGGGTCGGAGGCTTTTGCTCCGACGGGAGTGAGGCTTAAGCGAGCCAATGCGCCTATAGGCAGTCTCGCAAGCGGATGGTCCGCGGGGACTTCGGTAATCACCATGTCGGAGGGCGAGTAGAAGTCGCCTACCGTGCTCCATCGAGTGCGGGGACTGCGCAAATCTTGCTCGGGTGTGACCTGAGCTTCTGGGCCCCCCGTGTAAATCGTGCAGGATCTCGGTTCGCCGCCCAACTTGAGATACTTGCGGAAATAGGCTTCAAACATGAAACACGTTGGTCAAGAGGGTCAGAGGCAGATGGCGCGTTCGACAATTCATGATGTAGCGCGCGTTGCCGGTGTGAGCCTCTCGACAGTCGACCGCGTGCTGAACGGTCGCCATTCCGTTCGCGCGGCGACGCGAGACAAGGTCGAGGATGCGATGCGGTCGCTCAACTATGTCCGGAACTCAGCGGCCGCGAACCTCTCTCGACGGCGGAGTTTTCGCTTCCTGTTCCTGCTCCCGAGCGGGGCCAACAGCTTCATGCGCCTGCTGCAGGCTGAAGTCTTGGACTATTCCCGTCAACTCGCCGCCGAGGGGGTTGATGTCGTCGTGCGGATCGTTCCGCCCTTCGATGAAGAGGCCCTGCATCGGGAACTGGTGGCGATCGAGCCCGACGGCTACGACGGCGTAGCATTCGTGGCGGTGGACTCGCCGGCGGTGCGCGAGGCGGTGCGGGCGTTGCGCGCGCAGGATCTGCCGGTCGTGACGCTGGTGTCAGACCTGCCTTCGGATCTGCGCGAGCACTTCATCGGCATCAACAATATATGGGCGGGGCGCACGGCGGCCGGTCTTCTGGGCCGCTTCTGCGGCGGCACGTCAGGCCGGATCGCAGTGGTCGCGGGGTCGATGGTCGTGCAGGACCACGCAGAGCGATACCTGGGATTTCAGCAGGTTATAGGCGCAGACTTCCCGAGCCTGAAGGTCATGCCGCCGATCGAAGCCTACGACGATGCTGACACGGCTGAACGTGCCCTGACGGAGGTGCTGGACGCGACGCCCGACGTGGCCGGGGTCTACAGTATCGGGGCCGGCAACCGTGGCGTAGTCGCCGCTCTCGGACGCCTTGATCCCCTGCCGCCGGTGGTTGTCCACGAACTGACGGATAACTCCCGGCGCTGGCTGCTGGAGGGTAAGATCGACGCCGTGATCCGGCAGGATCCGGCGCGCGAAGCGCGTTCCGCGATTCGCACGCTTGTAGCGCTCTCGAGTGGAAAGCCGTTCAACAAGGATGAGAACCGCGTCGGGATCGAGATATTCCTGCGGGACAATCTTCCCTGAGATCTGTGCGCCTATCGGCGCCTGCGCGAAAAGCGCCTCGAAAGAAGATTTCGTCACCCCCTTCCTTCTGGCGAGTTTTGAGGTACGTTAGTCAGGTATCAGGCGACTCTCACTGCGCCGATCACGGGAGGAATACGGGATGAAACTCTACGCAACCACCGCGCTTGCCTTGGCCCTTGGTGCCGGGGCAGCCTATGCCCAGCAGACGGAGGTGAACATCCTCCGCGTGCAGCCGGGCGACGAGGAAGAGGCCTTCTACGCCGAGCTGGAACAGGCCTATGAAGCCGAGCATCCGGACGTCGATGTTGTCTTCGAATACATCGCCAACGAAGCCTACAAGTCGAAGCTGCCCACCCTGCTGCAGTCGGATGCGCGTCCCGACCTGTTCTATTCCTGGGGCGGCGAAACCCTGCGCGAACAGGCCGAAGCCGGCTTCCTGCAGCCGATCCGGGACACGCTCGACGAGGACGTCCTGTCCAGCTTCCCGCAGGCCGCGCTTGACGCCTACACGGTTGACGGGTCGCTCTACGGCCTGCCGCTTTACGCGACCGAGGTGATTTTCTGGGTGAACACCGACCTGACCGAGCAGGCGGGCGTGGACCACGAATCCATCGAGACCTGGGACGACTTCCTTCAGGCGGTCCAGACGCTGAAGGATGCCGGGATCACGCCGATCATCGCCGGAGGCCAGGACAAGTGGCCCGTCCACTTCTACTGGAGCTACCTAGCCCTGCGCGAAGGCGGCCCCGATATCGTAACCGCCGCGATGGAAGGTGGCGAGACGACGTTCGAAAGCGAAGCCTTCGTCGCCGCGGGCGAGGACCTGGTCGAACTGGCGGAGATGGAGCCGTTCCAGCCGGGAGTCATGGGCACGACCTACGAGACCGCGTCGGGCATGTTCGCGGACGGCGAGGGCGCGTTCCACCTGATGGGCGACTGGGACTACCTGCCGATGCGCGGGCGTGCAACAGACGGGCAGGGTCTCTCGGATGACCAGCTCGACATCATGGCGTTCCCAGCGATCTCGGACCCGGTCAGCGAAGGGGGCGACAACGCGACCCTCGGCGGGATCAACGGCTGGGCCGTGACGGCCGACGCCTCCGAAGAGGCGGTGAACTTCCTGACCTTCATGCTGAACCGCCAGAACCAGGAAACCATCGCCGAGCGCGGGATCTTCATCCCGATCGTCGAGGGGGCCGACCAGGCGCTGACCAACGCGTTCTTCCAGCAGGTCGCGACGGACATCTCGGAGTCCAGCTACCACCAGATCTTCCTGGACCAGTTCCTGGGCGCGTCCGTGGGCGCGACTGTCAACGACGTCTCGGCCGACCTGATCTCTGGCGCGACCACGCCCGAAGAAGCGGCGGCCCGCGTGCAGGAAGCCTGGGACTTCCGCTGATCCGGACCGGCGCGCGCGTTCTGCGCGCGCCAACACCCGATCCTGGGAGGGATCCCGATGTCTGACACCACCACCTTGCCGCCGGATCGCCGGCCGGCAATGAGCGAGCGGTTACGCCGCGCCGCCTCGAACGGGCGGCTGACCGCCGTCCTGATCCTGCTGCCGCCCGCGCTGATCCTGTTCACCCTGTTCGTGATCCTGCCGCTGGGGGAGTCCGGCCTCTATGCGTTCTACAACTGGAACGGCTACGGTACGCCCACGGATTTCGTTGGGCTGCGCAACTTCGAGCAGATGTTCGGCCACTCGGTCTTTTCGGTGGCCGTCTGGAACACGATCAAGATCGTCCTCATCTCGCTGCTGGTGCAGATGCCCCTGGCGCTTCTGCTGGCGCTTCTCATCTATCGTCAGACGCCGACCAACGCGGTCTTCCGCCTGATCTTCTTCGTGCCCTACATCATGGCCGAGGTCGCCGCCGGCCTGATCTGGAGCTTCGTGTTCGACGGGAATTACGGCGTCACCGCGTCCATCGCCAACTCTCTTGGCATCGAACAGTTCTTCATCCTCGCAGATCGGGAACTTGCCTTCTACGCCGTCATGATCGTGCTCGTCTGGAAGTATTTCGGCTTCCACATGATGATCTACATCGCCGCGCTGCAAAGCGTCCCCGAAGACCAGATCGAAGCCGCCCGGATCGAGGGCGCGAGCCGCACCCAGATCGTGCGGCATGTCCAGGTGCCCCACATCAAGCCGGCCATCGCCGTCAGCGCCTTCTTTGCGATCATCGGCGCGCTTCAGGTCTTCGACGTCATCATCCCGCTCACGAATGGCGGCCCGTCCAACCAGACACAGACCATCGTGACGTACCTCTACGAATTCGGCCTGACGCGCCTGCGCATCGGCTTTGGCAGCGCCGTCGGCGTGGTCCTGTTCGTCGTCGCGGTCCTGGTGGCCGTGTTCTACCAGCGCATCTTCATGAAGAAAGGAACGGCATGACCGCTCCACATGTCTGGCGCAACATCGCGCGACTGGCGTTCCTTCTCGTGGTGGCGAGCTTCGTGCTCGCCCCGCTCTGGGCGACGGTCATGGGCGGCTTCAAGACGAACGCGGAAATCCGTACCTCGGCCTTCGCGATGCCCGAGACCTGGAACATCGAGTTCTACGGCGCGATCCTGAGCGACGCCGCCTTCTGGCGCTACCTCGGCAACTCGCTCCTGATCTCGTCGGCGGCGGTCGTGCTGACGCTGCTGGTGGGATCGGCGGCGGCCTATGTCTTTGCGCAGATCAGGTTCTTCGGCTCGAACTTCCTGTTCTCGTACCTGCTGCTGGGGCTGATGTTTCCCTTCGCCACGGCGATCCTGCCCCTTTTCATCAAGGTGCGCGACATGGGGCTGCTCGACACCTACTGGGCCGTTATCCTTCCGCAGACCGCCTTCGGCCTCAGCCTAGCCATCCTGCTGTTCCGCACGTTCTTTGCGCAGCTGCCGAAAGAACTGTTCGAGGCTGCCTATATCGACGGCTGCGGCTACGTCCGCTTCTTCCTCAGGTTCACGCTGCCGCTGTCGACGCCGATTCTCGCCACGGTGGGCGTCTTCGTCTTCGTGCAGAGCTGGAACAACTTCCTGCTGCCGCTCGTCGTGCTGAACTCGCGCGAGGTGTTCACCTGGCCGCTGGGCATGATGCAGTACCGGGGCGAATTTGTGACCCAGTGGAACCAGACGCTTGCCTTTGTGACGCTGTCGCTGGTCCCCGCCGTCATCTTCTTCCTTGCCGCCCAGAAATACATCGTCGCCGGCCTCACCGGCGGTGCCGTGAAAGGCTGATCCCATGAAGATCGAGAACCCCATCCTTCCCGGCTTCAACCCGGACCCCTCCATCGTGCGGGTGGGTGAGGATTACTACATCGCCACCTCTACCTTCGAATGGTATCCGGGCGTGCAGATCCACCACTCTCGCGACCTGAAGAACTGGCGGCTCGTCACGCGCCCGCTCGACCGTGCCGAACAGCTCGACATGCGCGGCGACCCGGATTCGGGCGGGGTGTGGGCCCCGTGCCTGACCCATGCCGACGGGCAGTTCTGGCTGATCTATACCGATGTAAAGCGCCGCGATGGGGCGTGGAAGGACAGCCACAATTATCTCGTCACCGCCCCTTCGATCGAAGGACCCTGGTCCGATCCGGTCTACCTCAATTCCTCGGGCTTCGATCCGTCGCTGTTCCACGATGCGGACGGGCGCAAGTGGCTTCTGAACATGATCTGGAACCACAATCGCGAGGGCGGCGACCGGTTCGGCGGCATCGTCATGCAGGAATACTCCGTCGACCAGCAGCGGCTCGTCGGCGAGGTCCACAACATCTATCGCGGGACCGATCACAAGCTGGTCGAGGGGCCGCACCTCTACACCCGCGACGGTTGGTACTACCTGCTGACGGCCGAAGGTGGCACCGGCTATGACCATGCCGCCACGATGGCGCGCTCGCGCGACCTGTTCGGCCCTTACGAGACTGATCCCGCCAAGCATGTCCTGACTTCGAAGGACACGGATCCTGACCACCTGCTGCAGCGCGCGGGCCATGCCGACATCGTCGAGACGCAGACGGGCGAGCACTTCATGGTGCATCTCTGCTCGCGCCCGCTGCCCGAGACGCGCAGCGCGGTCACCGGGGCGGGCATCCACTCCGACGACGTGCGTCGCTCGCCGCTCGGGCGGGAAACGTCGATCCAGCGCCTGATCTGGGACGAGGGAGAGTTCCCGCGTCTCGCCCATGGCGGCAACGCCCCGGCGGCCGAGATCGACGGCCCCGATCTGCCCGAGGCGCCGCACGAGCCGACCCCGGCGCGTCGCACGTTCGAAAACGGCCTGCCGTCCGAGTTCCAGTGGCTGCGCAGCCCCGACCGCGACCGGCTGTTCTCGGTCACCGAGCGGCCCGGCGTCCTGCGCCTCTATGGTCGCGAAAGCCCCGGATCGCAGTTCGACCACGCGCTTGTCGCGCGGCGCCAGGACGCGCTGTCCTACACCGCCGAAACCGAGATCGAGATGACCCCCGGCGACTACCAGCACTTCGCGGGCCTGATCTCGTGGTACGGGCGGAACAAGTTCCACTACCTCGCCATCACGGCCGACGAGGACGGGGCGCGGGTGCTGACGATCTACAGTTGTGCCGCCGATTGGCCCGATGCGCGCGTCAGCTACCCGATCAGCCCCATTGCGCTGCCGGAGGATGGCGTGATCCGGCTCGGCTGCGACGTGGACAACAGCACGCTGCGATTCCGCTACGCGCTGCCGGGCGGGGAGTGGACCGACACGGGCGTCGAGCTCGACCAGTCCGCGATCTCTGACGAGGCCGGGAACGGGCCCGGCAACAATTTCACCGGCGCGTTCGTCGGCATGTGCGCCCACGACACGTCCGGGCGCGGCCGACCCGCCGATTTCCTTTCCTTCACTTACGAGGCCCGGAATGGCTGAAGTCCGCCTGGAGAACGTCACCAAGGCTTTCGGAACGTTCACCGTCATCCCCGACCTGTCGCTGACGGTGCCGGACGGTTCTTTCACCGTCCTCGTCGGGCCGTCGGGCTGCGGGAAGTCCACGCTGCTGCGCCTGATCGCGGGGCTCGAGCGTCCGACCAGCGGAACGATCCGCATCGGCACCCAGGACGTGACCCGCGAAGAGCCCTCCAAGCGCGGCATCTCGATGGTGTTCCAGTCCTACGCGCTTTACCCGCACATGACGGTGGCGCGGAACATTGATTTCGGGCTGCGCATCTCGAACATGCCGACCGAAGAGCGCGAGAAGCGGCTGGCCGAGGCGGCGCGCATCCTGGCGCTTGAAGATTACCTCGACCGCAAGCCCTCGGAGCTGTCGGGCGGCCAGCGCCAGCGCGTCGCGATCGGGCGGTCCATCGTGCGCAACCCCAAGGTCTTCCTGTTCGACGAGCCGCTGTCGAACCTCGACGCCGCGCTGCGCACCCAGATGCGGGTGGAACTGGCCGAGCTGCACCAGTCCATCGACTCGACGATGATCTACGTGACTCACGACCAGGTCGAGGCGATGACCCTGGCTGACCAGATCGTCGTCATGAACAAGGGCCGGATCGAGCAGATCGGAAGCCCGATGGACCTGTATGACGAGCCGGCTTCCGTCTTCGTGGCCGGGTTCATCGGTTCGCCCAAGATGAACCTCGTCCCAGGCAAGTTGCTCGATCGGCCGGACGTGGCCACCATCGGCATCCGTCCCGAGGATCTTGAACTGACCGAGGGCGAGGGCTGGGACGCCACCGCCCGCGTGGTCGAGACGCTGGGTTCGGACACCATCGCGCACGTGCGGGTGGACGAGGTGGGCGACCTGATCGTCCGCCTGCCGGGCCATATGCGCCTCAAGGACGGCGAACGCCTGAAGCTGCGCACGAGCCCTGATCGGCAGCATCACTTCGACGAGGACGGTCGCCGGATTCAGCGAGTTCCGGCATGAGCGACACCGGAGTCGGGATCATCGGATGCGGCGTCATCAGCGGCATCTATTTGCAGAACATCGTGCGGCTTCCGGGGCTTGTCCTGCGCGCCGTCGCCGATGCGAAACCCGAAGCGGCGCAGGCGGCGGCAAAGCAGTACGGCGTGCCGGCGCTTTCGGTGGCCGAGCTTCTGGCCCGCGACGACATCGACGTCGTGCTCAACCTGACGGTCCCTGCGGCGCATGGTCCGGTTGGGCGGCAAGTGATCGAGGCGGGCAAGCACCTTTACCTCGAAAAGCCGCTTTGTGCCACGCTGGCCGAGGCGCAGGATCTGATGCGGCTGGGCGATGAGCGTGGGCTGCGGATCGGCTGTGCACCCGACACCTTCCTTGGTGGCGGGCACCAGGCGGCGCGGACCGCGCTCGACGAGGGCAGGATCGGCAGGGCGATCGGCGGCACCGTGACGATGATGGTCGCGGGGCACGAGCGCTGGCATCCGAACCCCGACTTCTACTACAGCCGCCCCGGTGGCGGGCCGCTGATGGACATGGGACCGTATTACCTGACCGCGCTGGTCAACCTGCTGGGCCCTGTGCGCGAGGTCGCGTCGATGTCCTCGCGTCCCCGCGCGGAGCGTCGCATCGCCACCGGCGACAGGGCCGGCACGACGGTTCCGGTGGAGGTCGACACGCATATCCTGGGCCTGCTGGCTTTCGACAGCGGCGCGATCGTGCAACTCGCGATGAGCTTCGATGTGGCGGGACACTGGCACAGCCCGATCGAGGTCTACGGCACCGAAGGATCGATGCGTGTTCCGGACCCCAACCGCTTCGACGGCACGGTCGAGTTCCCCGACGGTGCGCCGCTTGCCGCCGCCGACCGGCCCTATGGCGCAGATAACTGGCGCGGCATCGGCCTTGCCGACATGGCCGCCGCGATCCGCGCCGACCGCCCGCACCGCGCCAGCGGCACACTCGCGCTGCACGTGATCGAGGTCATCGACGCGATCGATCGTGCGGCCGAGGAAAGACGCACCATCAGGATAGAGAGCGACTGCGACCGGCCGCAGCCGTTGGAGGATGAACTGCAATGAGCAACGCACGCGCACTGATTTTCTGGGGCGGCTGGGAAGGGCACGAGCCCGAAGCCTGCGCCTCGGTCGTCTCGGACATGCTGGGAGCGGAGGGGATGGACGTCACCTCAGCCCATTGGTCCGGCGCCTTGCCCGCCGAGGATCTGGAGAGCTTCGCCCTGATCGTGCCGATGGTGACGCAGGTCCCCTCGAAGAAGGATGACATTGATCGGCTCTGTGCGGCGGTGCGGAACGGTGTCGGGCTCGGCGGCTTCCACGGCGGGATGGGCGACGCCTTTCGGGACGCGCCAGCCTACCAGTTCATGGTCGGCGGCCAGTGGGTCGCGCATCCCGGCAACATCATAGACTATACTGTCGAGATCACGCGCCCGGACCACCCCATCATCTCCGGGATCGACGACTTCGACTATCACTCCGAGCAGTACTTCCTGCATGTCGACCCCGGAAACGAGGTTCTCGCCACCACCACCTTCTCGGGCGAACACGCCCCCGAGACGGCAGGCACCGTGATGCCGGTCGTCTGGACCCGCACCTACGGCAAGGGGCGCGTGTTCTACTCTGCCTTGGGTCACCAGGCGCAGGAGCTGTCGCATCCGCAAGCGCGCGAGATCCTGCGCCGGGGCCTGCTCTGGGCCGCGGCTACGCCCGACGAGCGGTGATCGTCGGGCTGCCGCCCGGAGGCCACCGAGGTTTCGGGGGCCACTCCGGGCGGTGGTGCTTCAAGATCAAGGGCGGGGTGTCAGAGCAGCCCCCGCCCGGACAGGTTCCGCATGAGAGCGCCGGCGCCGAACGTCCATTCCGGTGCTTCGGTCGACAGGCGCACGATGTTGCGCAGGCTGCCGAGCCTGGCTTCGCTGATCGTCACGATGTCGCCGACCTTGTGCGTGAAGCCGGCAGAGGGGGCGTCGCGATCCTGCGTCGGAGCAAAGAGCGTTCCGAGGAACAGGAAGAACCCGTCGGGATACTGATGGTGACGACCGACAGTCTGGGCCACGATGTCGGTCGGGTCGCGACTGATCTTGCGCATGGACGAAACTCCGTCCAGCTCGAACCCCTCCGGCCCCTCGACGCGCAGGGCGACCTCGGCGCCGCGCACGTCGTCGAGCCCGTAGGTCTCGTCGAAAAGCCGCAGCATGGGTCCGATCGCGCAGGAGGCATTGTTGTCCTTGGCCTTGCTGAGAAGCAGCGCCGAGCGCCCCTCGAAATCGCGGAGGTTGACGTCGTTCCCAAGGGTGGCGCCCTTGATCTCGCCCCGCGACGTCACCGCGAGGACGACTTCGGGCTCAGGATTGTTCCAGCTGGAGTTCGGGTGAAGCCCGATCGCGGCCCCGTGCCCGACGGCCGCCATGGGCTGGCACTTGGTGAAGACTTCGGCGTCCGGGCCGATCCCGACCTCAAGGTACTGGGACCAGAGGCCCTCTGCCTGCAGCACGCGCTTGACTTCTGCCGCTTGCTTTGAGCCGGGAACGAGGCCCGACAGGCTCGTGCCGATCACCTGCGCCACGCGGGCGCGGATATCGGCCGCGCGGGCCGGATCGCCGGCAGCCTGTTCCTCGATCACGCGTTCGACCATCGACTCGGCGAAGGTGACGCCGGCGGCCTTGACCGCCTGCAGGTCGCACGGCGCAAGCAAGGTCGGTTGCTCGGCCCCCGTGTCCGCGAAGGGATCGGGCATCGCCAGCGCCTCGCCCTCTGCCTCGCGAACGAAGGCGAGGGTATCGTCCCTTTCGAGGAGGTCGCGCAACGTCGGAACCTCGCGACAGGTGATGTCGACCAGTTCCCCCTTCCGGAGCACGACGACACTCGGCCCGCGGTCGGGACGCCAGATGCGGCCCACGAAGGTGCCATCGTCGGGAAGGTTCAGGCTCATGAAATCGCTCCGTTGCGACGCGTGCGGCAGGCTTGGTGCTCGTCTCGGAGCGCCTTTTTGTGCAGGTTAGAGTGCACTGGTACCGCCATCATTTCCTCCGCCGTGCGGTTGCGTGTTCGGCGTATTGCTATACCCAAGCAAGGGGACGCATCAACTGCGGCCTGCCAAACCCGCCGTCGGGCAGGGATGGCTCGAAAGGGAGGATCGAAATGAGCAAACCGACCATCGGCTTCATCGGCGTGGGCTACATGGGCCACGGCATGGCGAAGAACCTGATCGCATCGGGCTATCCCCTTGTCGTCAAGGGTAATCGCAACCGCACCCCGGTCGAGGATCTGGTGGGCCAGGGCGCGCAGGAGGCAACCAGCGCCCGCGAGATCGCCGAGCTCTGCGACATCGTTCACCTGTGCCTGTCGAACTCGGCACAGGTCGAAGAGGTGATCCGGGGCGAGGACGGCATCCTCGCGTCGGGCAAGGCGGGGCTCGTGGTCATCGACACGACCACTGCCGATCCGGACTCGACCGACAAGCTCGCCGCCGAGCTCGAGGCGGCGCAGATGACGCTGGTCGACGCGCCGCTCGGGCGGACGCCGAAAGAGGCCGAGGCAGGCACGCTCGACACCATGGTCGGCGCGAGCCCCGAGGTGTTCGACCGCCTTCGCCCGGTGATCGAATGCTGGGCCGGCAACATCACGCATACGGGGGACGCCGGGTCGGGCCACCGCATGAAGCTGATCATGAACTTCATCTCGATGGGCTATGCAGCGTTGTATTCCGAGGCGCTGACGATGGGGGTGAAGTCCGGCTTGTCGCCGCAGACGATCCACCGCGTGCTCGGGTCAAGCCGCATGTCGAACGGGTTCTACGATACGTTCATGTCCTACGCGATCGGCCGGGACCCCGAAGCGCACAAGTTCACGATCCAGAACGGCGCCAAGGACACCCGCTATGCCGCGTCGATGGCGCGAAAGGCCGAGGTCGCCAACCTGCTCGGCGCGGCCATCGCGAACAGCTTCCAGCTTGCCGAGAGCGGGGGGCACGGTGGCGATTACGTCCCGATGCTGGCCGACATCGTCGCGCGTCAGAACGGCATCGACCTGAAAGAGGCGGTCGAGGCCGGGGATGACCGGCCGGCGGGATCGTGAGACTTTCGGCGGTCCATCTATCGGGTGCGACCGTCCAGGCGCAGTAGCAAAGATCAGGGAAGACATCATGAGTGATACCCGCGCAAACCGCCGTTTCCGGTCGCAGGAGTGGTTCGACAATCCGAACAACCCCGGCATGACGGCGCTCTATGTCGAGCGCTACCAGAACCAGGAATACACGCGCGACGAATTGCAGAGCGAGAAGCCGATCATCGGCATCGCGCAGACCGGCAGCGACCTCGCGCCGTGCAACAAGATCCACGTGTTCCTGATGGACCGGATCAAAGCCGGCATCCGCGCCGCCGGCGGCATCCCGATGGAGTTCCCGGTCCATCCCATCCAGGAAACCGGCAAGCGCCCGACGGCGGCACTGGACCGGAACCTGACATATCTGGGCCTGGTCGAGGTCCTGCACGGCTATCCAATCGACGGCGTGGTGTTGACCACCGGCTGCGACAAGACCACGCCAGCGCTTCTGATGGGGGCCGCGACTGCGGACATTCCCGCCATCGCGCTGAACGGCGGCCCGATGGTGGATGGCTGGTGGAAGGGCGAGCGCGTCGGTTCGGGCACCATCATCTGGCAGAGCCGCCGCATGCTGGCGGAAGGCAAGATCGACTACGAAGAGTTCATGAAGCGCGCCTGCGCGTCCGCGCCGTCGCTTGGGCACTGCAACACGATGGGCACGGCCTCGACCATGAATGCGCTGGCCGAGGCGCTGGGCATGACGCTGACCGGGCAATCCGCGATCCCCGCGCCGTTCCGCGAGCGGATGGAGGCGGCCTACAAGACCGGCCAGCGCATCGTCGAGATGGTCCACGAGGACCTCAAGCCCTCTGACATCCTGACGCGCGAAGCGTTCGAAAACGCGATCGTCACGAACTCGGCGATCGGCGGCTCGACCAACGCGCCGCCGCATCTTGTCGCCGTGGCCCGTCACGCCGGGGTCGAGCTTGAGACGCGCGACTGGCAGACGGTAGGCTTCGACGTCCCGCTTCTGGTCAACATGCAGCCAGCCGGCGCATTCCTGGGCGAAAGCTTCTATCGCGCGGGCGGCGTTCCCGCCGTGATGGCCGAGCTTGCAAAGGCCGGCCGCATCCATGGCGGCTGCATGACCGTCACCGGACGCAGCATGGGCGCGAACCTCGAGGGGGTCGAAGTCCTCGATCCGGAGGTGATCCGCCCCTACGACAACCCGCTGCGTGAGAACGCGGGTTTCCTGGTCCTCAGCGGCAATCTCTTTGATACGGCGCTGATGAAGACGTCGGTGATCTCGGCCGATTTCCGCAAGCGCTTTCTCGAGGACGAGGGGCGTGAGGGTATCCACGAAGGGCGGGCCGTCGTCTTCGAAGGGCCGGAGGACTACCACGCCCGCATCAACGACATGGCCGGCGAGATCGACGAGAAGTCGATCCTCTTCATCCGCAACGTCGGCTGCATCGGCTATCCCGGATCGGCCGAAGTGGTGAACATGCAGCCGCCCGATGCGATCCTTCGACAGGGCATCGTCCACCTGCCGACCGTCGGAGACGGCCGCCAATCCGGCACCTCGGAAAGCCCGTCGATCCTGAACGCCTCGCCCGAAGCCGTCGTCGGCGGAGGGTTGGCCTATCTCAAGACCGGCGACACGATCCGGCTGGACCTGAATGCCTGCACGATGGACGCGGTGGTCGCCGAGGCCGAG
>NZ_JBELKF010000175.1:0-3947 GCF_042089775.1 Palleronia sp. | reverse complement strand
CGACCTGCCTGCGCTTGGCAGCGGGCAACGCCTCATCGGTGAACTGCTCGACGGCGAAGGTGAGCGTGAGCGCCTCGAAGTCGGCGGCCGAGCCCTCGAAGCGTTTAAGGAACATGAGCGACTCGAAGAGCGACCGGTCGAAGGCGGGCATGTCGGCGATGGTGTTGGTGCGCCCGAGCAGCCGCGCGACGAAAAAGGGCGCGAGCGGCAGCTCGGGAAAGGCCGCCCTCTGGGCCGGGTCGAGCAGGCCTTCGAGCTTGTCCCACCACCCCCTGGCGCTGTCGGGATGCAGCATCTCGTCGCTGCTGAAACCGCTTTCATCCGCGAACCTGCGCGCGCCGGCCCCGGTCAGCATGACATGCGGCAGTCGGCGCATCACCTCGCGCGCGAGCCGCGCCACCGGCAGGGTGCGCGGCACCGCGCCGACGGCGCCGACCTCGCGGGTGGTGCCGTCCATGACGCCCGCATCGCATTCCATCTCGCCGATCATGTTGGGCCAGCCGCCATAGCCGACCGAGCGCACCGCCGGGTCGGCCTCGACATGGCCGATGCCCTCGACCAGCGCGTCGACGGCACCGGTTCCGGCCTTCAGCGCGGCCACGGTATGAAAGAAGCCGGGCTCGGCCTCGCAGTTTGCAAGCAGGATCACGGGATCAGTCTTTCGTCATCTTCGAGAGGAATTTGCGAATCCGCGGCACGGCGAGACCGCCCTCCTCGGAAAAGAAGGTCTCGGTCGGCATGTCGACGATCAGCTCCCCGGCTTCGAGAAACACGATGCGGTCGGAGATGCGCCGCGCGAACTCGATCTCGTGGGTGACGAAGACCATCGTCGTACCCTCCGCCGCGAGGCGGGCGAGGATGGCGAGCACCTCGCCGGTCATCTCGGGATCGAGCGCGCTGGTCACTTCGTCGAGCAGAAGGTAGCGCGGCTGCATCGCCAGCGCCCGACAGATGCCGACGCGCTGGCGCTGGCCGCCAGAGAGGCGCTGCGGGTAGGCGTCGGCATGCTCCGTGAGACCGACCAGATCGATGAGCGCGCGCGCCTGCTTCTCGGCCTCGGCGCGCTTCTGGCCCAGCACCTGGATCGGCGCGAGCGTGACGTTCTGCAGCACCGTCATGTGCGGGTAGAGGTTGAACAGCTGAAACACCGTGGCCGATCGGCGCCGCGCCGCGGCGAGGCCCGCGGAGGTCGAGACGTCGTGGCCGTCGACCCGGATCGCGCCGCCCGAGAGAGACTCGAGCCCGTTGATGCAACGTATCAGCGTCGATTTGCCCGAGCCCGAGGAGCCGAGGATCGTCACCACTTCGCCGGGTTCGACCTTGAGGTTGATCCGCTTGAGCACCTCGGCGCTGCCGAACCGCTTCTCGACATTGTTGATTTCGATCATCAGAGTCCCTGCCACACGACGGATCTGCGCAGGTGCCGCTCAAGCCGGCCCCCGAGGGCGGCCAATGCCTTGGCGCAGAGGTAATAGGTCAGCCCGATCACGCTCCAGACCACGAAGGGTTCGAGCGTGCGGAGGTTGAGGATGTTGCCGATCTTGGTCAGGTCGGCGACACCGATCACCGAGATCAGCGAGGTCACCTGCAGCTGGTTCACCAAGAGCCCGATCAGCGGACCGACCGAGAACGCGGCGGCCTGCGGCGAAATGATCCGGCGCAGGATCTGCCAGCGGCTGTGACCGAAGACCCGCGCCGCCTCGATCTGGTCGCGCTCGACCGCCTCGACGCCGGAGCGGAAGATCACGAAGGCGAAGGCGGCGGTGTTGAGGCTCACCGTCAGAAGCGCCGCCGTGACCGGGGTCATGTTGACCTGAAAGAAGGCCGGCATCCCGAAGAACACCAGAAACAGCTGCACCAGCACCGGCGAATTCTTCAAAAGCTCGGTCACGGCAACGACGACATGGCCGATCACCGGCACGCGGTAGTAATGCAGCACCGTCAGCGCCGCGCCGAGCGCCAGCCCGATCAGCGTGGTCGCGGCGAAGAGGCCGAGCGTGACGCCGAGGCCCTGCGCCAGAAGCACGAGGTCGTAGGGGGTGAAGTCGGCGTATCTCATGCCACCGCCTCCGGCATGCCGCGGTTGAGCCGGCGATGCACGCCCGTGACGGCGAGCGAGAGCGTATATGTCAAGGCAGCGTAGAGCACCAGGAGCACGGCATAGACCTCGAACGGCATGAAGGTGGTGGCGGCGACGATCTTGGCGGTGCCGGTCAGCTCGTTGACGGTGATGGTCGACAGGATCGAGGAGGTCAGCACGAGGTTGATCAGCACCGAGCCCATCGGCCGCACCGAGACGCGCAGCGCGTTGGGCATGACGATGCGGCTGAAGATCTGCCAGCGGCTGAGGCCGAACACCCGCGCCGCCTCGATCACGCCCTGTTCGATCGACAGGATGCCGGCGCGGATCACGTCGGCGACGAAGGCGCCGCCGGCGATCGACATCGCCAGCACGCCGGTCTCGAAGGCGCCGATATAGATGCCGAGCTCGGGCAGGCCGTAGAAAAAGAAGAACAACTGCACGATGAAGGGCACGTTGCGGAACAGGTCGCAATAGAGGGCGGCGGCGGCGCGCGCGGCGCGGTTGCGCGCGGTGCGCAGCGAAGCGATCAGCGCACCCAGCACCACCGCGCCCGCCACCGCCAGCACGCAGGCCGCGACGGTCAGCGCGAAGCCTTCGAGCAGGAACCCCAGATGGGGTTCGAGAGCGTTCCAGGACCTGATCACGTCGCCTCCTCCGCGCCGTCAAGAGTGAAAGCGCTTTCACTTTGGTGGGGGCGGGCTGTCTTGTCAATGATGCTATTGCGATTTTGCCGACCGAACCGCACTCCCTGGCCAAGCCGACTTGGGTGCGCGGCATGATCGTGATTGGACCCGTTCCGGGCGCCCCTGTGATGGTAGTCGGTATAGTTTCGCTTGAGACGAGCAGCCTTCGCCGCGTGGCTTTGGCTCCTCGAACGGCTCCGACATTGCGATGCGCGGCTTCTCATCACGATCGCATAGGCCTCGGGTCGGGGTTCGGCATGCAATGCCTGTGCTCTGAGAGATGGGAAAGGCAGCCGAGACATCGCTGCGACCGAGCTGTTCCGTCTCGATAGGGCGCTAGAAGAGCTAATCCGCTGCAGGAACCGGCACAAGGGTCATGCAGCTGTCTTCCTGTCTCGGAAACTATTTCGCTTGATCAAGGATATAGCCGATCAACCTCGTTGCAGTCTCATCCAGCGCTTGACGAATACACTTCGACAAAAATAGTTTACTTACTTAGTGTACTAAATAGGTCGAGCCAGTGAACATGACCAAGACCGGAGCAGGGCAGATCCTGACGCATTTGCGTGACGAGGGTCCCACCTCGCGGGCCGAATTGGCGCGGCAGACGGGGATCTCTTCGGCGGGCGTGACGAAGATCACCGCCCAGCTGCTTGCAGACGGTATCGTCAGGGAACGCGAAGTGCCGGGGCAGTCCATCGGTCGCCCGCCCGTGTTCCTGTCTCTCCGGCCCCGCGCGCGCAGGGTTCTGGCCATTCATCTCGAGGTGGGCCGCATTCGCGTGGCCCTGTGCGATCTGTCGCTCGGTCGCGGCCCGATCATGACCGGGGATTTCGATCCCGAGGCCCCGGTCGAGGAGGTCATCGCCGCCACGGTGCGGCTCGCCCGCGCGGTGCTCGAAGCCGAAGGCTCCGCCCCGGGCGAGGTGCTGGGGGTCGGGGTCGGCCTGCCGGGCGCGGTCGATGCGACGCGCCGCTCGAACGTCCTGTCGATCCTTGCCGGGTGGCGCAACGTCCCCTTCGCGGATGCCTTCGAGGCCGCGCTCGGCCTGCCGGTCGTGCTCGAACACAATGCCACGGCCATCGCCATGGCCGAGGCGCGTTATGGCGACGGGCGCGACGCGGCAAGCATCCTGCACCTGTTCCTCGGCAGGGGAATCGGTGGCGGCTTTGCCCAGACAG
>NZ_JBELKF010000053.1:0-23787 GCF_042089775.1 Palleronia sp. | reverse complement strand
AGCGTGCTGCCGGTGATCCCGATGCGAAAGTCGCGGAAGAAACGTGTCGGTGTGGATCGCTCGCTCTATCGCCTGCGCAACCTCGTCGAGCGCTGCTTCAACAAGCCCAAGAACGCGCGACGGGTTGCGACCCGCTACGAATAAGACGGCGGAGAGCTTCCCGGAATTCATCGACATCACTTCGATCCGCCTCTGGCTCCGCCATTTGTCAAGATGACCTAGGGGTAGGCCCGACGCTTCCAGCTCCGTATCCACGCGATGCCCTCTTTCGCCAGCAGGGCCAGACTGTCTGCCGCAGGCTTTGCACCTGCCCCGATGTCCGAGGGACGCAGCGCTAGGCTGTCGTCGTTGGTCCTCGTCTCGGTCCCCGGTCGCTTCTCAGCCCTTTCTCTGGCCTGATCCCCGCCGGTGGGTTTGATGTCGCGTTTCTGGCAAGGGCGAGTCGAGTTCGCTGTCCTGCCGGACCGGGTGAGTTCCCCGGAGCTTGTCCCGTCGATATCGCTCGATGGTCAAAGGCGAAGCGGCTGGTTCACCGTGGCGGTGGGGATGTGCCCCCTCGTGCGTGGGTTTGCTCCCCACCGCCTTGGTCTCAGCTTCCCGGTGTCCACGCGCAGCCGCTCAGGCTCTGCGGGCCGGGCGCTCCGCTAGATGTCGTCCTCCTCGATAAGGGTGATGTCGTCGTCCTGGTGCGTGAAAACCTCGGCCACGAGGCGGTGCATCATGGACAGCTGCTTGGGCGAGGGGTGCCAGTTCCGGCGACGCGACTGCTTGCGGATAGAAGCTGCGAAGCTCTTGGCCCAATCGCTAGATGCCTGCCGCTCGACTGTCGGCATGTGGAAGACGAGTTCTTCGACGCTGCGGGCCATCATCATGCTGGCACCCCGCATTCCTCGGGTGAAAGCAGCACCCGCACCTCGCCCTCATGGGTCAGGTGAAGAGCAAGGGCCGCCGCAGTCACCTTGGGATAGGTGCTGAAGAATGCGCGGCCGACGACTGCATCGTGGCGCAGGATCGCGACGGAATACCCGTTGTCGACCTCTTGGGCGTCCACGATCCACTCCGGATCGTCGTCATGGAGGGGGAAGGGGACAAGCTCGCTCATCCTGCGGCCCGCCCCTGAACATGGCCAAGGAAGGCCGCTTGATCGTGAGGCCGCATCGCCTCGAAGGCTGCCAGCACGTAGGCCTTGGGTTCCTACCTCGTGGCGAGGAAAGCCCAGAAGCGGGCGTCATCCATCGAGGTCAGGAATAGCGGGAGGGGCGAATCGGCCGCGCCGATCACTGCCTCGGCTGCTAGCTCGGCGTCGTCGGGGTCGAGGCGGGACAGCGTGGCGAAGGCAAGCCGGCCGCACCGGTCGAGACCCTGCGCCACGCCCTTGGCCCACTCCGCCGTTGCCAATTCAGTGCGATTGCGGCTATGAAGGTGGAGAAGCTCGTCTGCTTTGTTATTGGCCCCGGTTGCGCCCGCCAGCGCGCCGGGATTTTCCGTTTATGGGTCACCACGGAGCGGCGAGACATTCGCCGGTTCCGCCATTCTCCCAATGATTTCAACGCGCAGTTCTGGCGCGTTCGCCAAGCTAAGCCGTTGATGGCTTAGCCTTCCGCAGTTCCTCGTGGGATCGCCAGCCCACCTCGGCGGCTATCCGCCCAAAGCACGCAGAAGCGCGACCGAAGGTTCACCCGTGACCGGAAGGCCGCGCGCCTGCTGGAACGCTCGGATCGCGGCGGCGGTCTGTGACCCCAGCACGCCGTCCGGATCGCCTGCGTCGTAACCCGCGGCGTTCAGGCGCTGCTGCAACTCGAGCCGCTGAGATTTCACCAGGCCGTAACGGTCGGGCGGGAATGGGCCTTCGATCGCGGGGGCGCCCGTCAGCCGGTCGCTGAGATGACCAACCCCCAGCGCATAGTTCGTCGAGTTGTTGTAGCGCTTGATGACGTTGAAGTTGTGGAACACGCGGAAGCTCGGGCCGCCGGGCTGCGGCTGGATCACGGTGCCGCCCGCGCCGGGGTTGGCGGGCGTAATGACGTGGCCCCAAGGCTCGCCCTGTCGCCAGCCGTTCCGGGCAAGGTAGTTCGCGGTCGAGGCCAGCGCATCGGTCGGATCGTCCGACCAGATGTCGCGGCGCCCGTCGCCATCGAAGTCGACGGCGAGGCTGGCGTAGGAGGTCGGGATGAACTGGGTGTGCCCCATCGCGCCGGCCCAGGAGCCGGTCATGCGCTCGGGCGTGACGTCTCCGTTTTGCAAGATCCTCAGCGCCTCGACCAACTGGCTTTCGAAGAACGCCCCGCGCCGCCCGTCATAGGCGAGGGTCGACAGTGCCGAGACCACGGGAATGGCGCCCCGCCGCGTGCCGAAGTTGCTTTCGACGCCCCAGATGGCCGCCACGATCTCGGCCGGGACGCCGTAGCGCGCCTCGATTGCCGCAAGGGCGGGACGTTGGCGGGTGAAGGCGTCGCGCCCGAGCGCGACCTTCTTCGGCCCCGCAGCGATTTGTAAGTAGTCTTCGAGCGTGCGGGTGAACTCGGTCTGACTGCGGTCGCGCTCGATCACGCCGGGCATGTAACCGGCGTTGGCGAAGGCGCGGTCGAAGGTCCCGGGCGATATGCCCCGGCTCGTGGCGCGGCTGCGGAAGTTCTGCACCCAGGCGTCCCAGCCGGGATTCGGCACGGCGGGCATGACCTCTTCGGCTGGCGCCGGGGCGAGCGGCGCGCGCATGCCCGACGCGCAGGCCGACAGGCCGCCGCTGGCCAGCAGTCCGAATGTCGCCAGTCTTCGCGTGATCTGCATCGCTCTGCCTCTGTGTCTCAGGGTTTCGGGCGAGACTGACCATCTCGGGGCTTGTGAGCAAGGGCCGACGCTAGCCTCGGCGGAGTGCTGCGCGCGAGCGTTGCGCGGTGCCATACGCTTGCCTACGCTGCTTTGCAGTAAGGGGGGGGCGGAAGGGCGAGCATGGGACAGGTCATCACTGTTGCGCAGCAAAAGGGCGGGTCCGGCAAGACCACCATCGCGGTGAACCTTGCGGTGGCGCTTGCCCGCGCCGGACGCCAGGTCGCGGTGCTCGACACCGACCCGCAGGGGTCCCTGGGCCGCTGGTTCATGACCCGTGACGAGGCCGGGGACGCCGGGATGGAATTCGGAACGGCCAGCGCCTGGGGCGCGGGCTATGAGTGCAAGAAGATGCGCAAGTCCTGCGACTACGTGATCGTGGACACGCCGCCCAAGGTGGACAGCGACCTGCGCCCCGTCCTGCGCGAGAGCGCTCTGGTGATCGTTCCCGTGGCGACGAGCCAGGTCGATCTCTGGGCGCTCGATTCGATCCTCGAGTTGGCCGAGCGCGTGGGCGTGCCGGCGTTGGTGGTGCTCAACCGCTTCAAGGCTGGAACACGGGTTTCGGACGATGTTCTGAAGGCCCTGGAAGAGCGGGGCGTTTCGCGGGCGGCGACGGTCATCGGCAACCGGGTCGCTTACGCCGAGAGTCTGGGGTTGGGCAAAGGCGTGCTGGAAATGGGCCGTGGAGCCTGGACCGCCGAAATCGAAGCGCTGCGCGACGAGGTCTCAGGCCTCGTCTAGCTCTGCCTCAGCCTCATGGGTGCCCCGCAGGGCCAGCACAAAGAGGCCAAGGCTGACGATCGTCACATAGACGCAGAGCACCGTCAGAGCGGTGAAATTCCCCACATAGAATGCTGCAGCCGCGACAGGCATTGCCAGGCACAGACTGGTGAACAGGGCGATGATCAACATGAGTCGTCCTCCGGTCTGAGGCGATTGAGCCACATATGCAGGCGAATGAAAAGCGAGAACTTGACCTAGGGTTGTGTTCGCATTCGCGGGAACGTGGCGATCGCCCTCGCGTTGAGGTGATGAAAGCCAATGAATTGGAGCATTCCATGCTCGGACGACTACTTCGCCGCGTTTTCGGTGGCGCCGGCCGCCGCCGTACCACCCGCCGTCATCACGGCAGCGCCGAGAGCCAGATCGCGCGCGGCGCCGCGCGCGCAGCCAGGAAGCGCATGTAAGACGATGGCACGTTGTGCTGGACGGGTAAGGAGCGCGGGCATCTCGTTCGCGCCCGTTTGCTGTATGGCTCGCGAAAAAGTGGGTAGACTGAATGCGCGGGATGTGCGAAACGGCCCTTGCAGACACCTCAATCGATACCCTGTCTTCCTTTCCGGACAGTGCAGCACTTTCGATCATGGCACGTTTCGCCACTCTGTTGCACTTTCGCGAACAGGCTACCTACGACAGGAGATCTCACGATGGCTACCGGCACCGTGAAATGGTTCAACCCCACCAAAGGCTTCGGCTTCATTCAACCCGATGCGGGCGGCAAGGATGTTTTTGTCCATATTTCGGCCGTTGAGCGTTCGGGCCTGACCGGCCTCGCCGACAACCAGAAAGTTCAGTTCGAGCTGGAATCCGGCCGTGACGGCCGTCAGTCCGCGACGAACCTGGAACTGCTCTGAACTCTGTAGGATTCGGCTGAGAGTCCTGTAGGACTTTCGTCAGAGATCCATATGAGATTTGTAGGAGGGGTGCGAACGGTCCGTTCGCGCCCCTTTTACGTTTTGGCGCCAGTCTTGGCGCCATGGCAAAGCACAGCAAAACCACCCAAGACGCCCGCACCCAATTGGCCCGCACCCTGCGCGAGCTGGACGGGGAGCCGGGGGACGAGGATCTCATCCGCGCCCATTGTCCCGATGCCTGGCGGACGCTGGAAGAGGACGTGGCGATCCGCGAGAAGAAGGTTCATGTGACCCTTCGCCTGGATGAGAGCGTGGCGGCCTATTACCGCGCGATGGGGCAGGGATATCAGGCGCGCATCAATCGCGTTCTGAAGGCCTACGCTCAGATGCGGATCGCCAAAGTCTCGGCGATTGAACGGGAGGCCGAGGAGGTTGTCATCGTGGAGCCGCCGAAGCCGGCGGAGAGATGCGAGGCGGAGCGAGCGCAGGCGCACAGCGAAGCTGCCGCACAGATCCGAGCCCGCTGGGACGAGTTGAAGCGGATGAGCCCGGAGGAGCGTGAAGCCGGGCGCGTCGAGCGCGCGCGGATTTGGGCGGAGATGGAGGCGCGGTACGGGAGGGGGGATGCTGGAGAGGTCGAGTAGAACGCCGCCTCTGTCAGCACTCCGCCAAGAATGGGAGGCAATCGCTGTCTATGTCTCCGATAGGCTGAAGCGCTTCACTATCTCCCGCTCTCGCTCAGCGAGCTTATCCAACCGCCGAGTGGAACTCAGTCGTACGCCTTGGTGGGGACCGGTCTGCGACCTATAGCAGTTTACCAGGATCTCTTCAGCATACCTAGTTTCACCTAGGCCCGCTGTGCTAGGCCCGATATCGAAGCATTTATAGACGGAATGTGCGACGTAATCCGCAAAGAACAAAGCGGGCGCAGCCTCTTTGTCCAATGGTGCTATCCGGTCCACCGGAAGGTCGCGTAGCAAGTGCGCAGTTCCGTAGTTCGGCGAATCACGGCACAAGGTCAGAAATCTCATTGTCTCGAGGTAGTCGATATTTTTAGCTTCTTCGACCACGATGTGGATCTCTGATTCGTCGAAAGAGTGCTCTTCTAGAAATTGACCTACTTGCTCTAGGAGGAATTGCAGACACTTATCGTTTAGCCGCTGGTATCCTTTGACTCCGTTTTTCTTTAACTGGAGATTTTCGCCATAATATCCAAGTTCTGCCTTGTCGGAAACAAAGGCGAAGGTCGCGACGTGTGGAAGGCTTGCAAGTTCTCGGCCGACGCGAGCTTTCGCGGCATGCTTGCGGATTTTGTGACTATGCGGCTTGAATCCGTCGATAGCGTGCAATTCTGCGATACCTGAGTTGATGACGCCCAAGTCTTCGGCTTTTGGCAGAACCGCTCCAGTCGTGAAGATCGGGTTGCTGCCCTGCCTGCCTGAGCCAGGGTCAGCAATATCGTCTATCCCTAAGTCTCCGCTCTCATCGACAAAAAGCAGAAACGCGGCTCACCTCGTGAACTTCTTGTGCTTCACACGAGTCGGGCGTGTCGCTTCGTCGCCCAGTCGGCGGACCTTGTCTTCCTCGTAGGCCTCGAAGTTGCCCTCGAACCATTCGACATGGGCGTTGCCCTCGAAGGCGAGGATGTGCGTGCAGAGACGGTCGAGGAAGAAGCGGTCGTGGGAGATGATGACCGCGCAGCCCGCGTAGTCTTCGAGCGCGTCCTCGAGCGCCCGCAGCGTTTCCACGTCGAGGTCGTTCGTCGGTTCGTCGAGGAGGAGGACGTTTCCGCCGGATTTCAGCAGTTTCGCCATGTGGACGCGGTTGCGCTCACCGCCCGAGCAGAGGCCGACCTTCTGCTGCTGGGTGCTGCCCTTGAAGTTGAACGCGCCGCAATAGGCGCGGGAGTTCATCTGCGCATCGCCCAGGTCGATGATCTCGCCACCGCCCGAGATTTCCTCCCACACGGTCTTTTCGGGATCGAGAGCGTCGCGGGACTGGTCGACGTAGGAAAGCTGAACCGTATTGCCCCAGTCGATCTTGCCCGCATCGGGCTGGTCCTGACCCGTGAGGCAGCGGAAGAGCGACGTCTTGCCGGCGCCGTTCGGGCCGATCACGCCGACGATGCCGCCCGGGGGAAGCTGAAAGGAGAGCGAGTCGATCAGCAGGTTGTTGCCCTTCACGAGGCGCAGGTCCTCGACCTCGAGCACCTTGCTGCCCAGCCGCTCGCCGTTGGGAATGACGATCTGGGCGTTGGCGATGCGCTCGCGCACGGACTGGCCGGCCATCTTCTCGTAGGCGGCGATACGGGCCTTGGACTTGGCCTGCCGGGCCTTGGCGCCCTGCCTGATCCAGTCGAGTTCGCGCGACAGGGTCTTCTGCTTGGCCTTGTCCTCGCGCGCTTCCTGTTCGAGCCGCTTGGCCTTCTGGTCGAGCCAGGCGGAATAGTTGCCCTCGTAGGGAATGCCCCGGCCGCGGTCGAGTTCGAGAATCCAGCCGGTGATCGAGTCGAGGAAGTAGCGGTCGTGGGTGACGATCAGGATCGTGCCCTTGTAGTCGATCAGGTGTTGCTGGAGCCACGAGATCGTCTCGGCGTCGAGGTGGTTGGTCGGTTCGTCGAGAAGCAGCATGTCGGGCGCTTCGAGCAGAAGCTGGCAGAGCGCCACGCGGCGCTTCTCGCCGCCCGAGAGGCTGTCGATCTGCGCATCGTCGGAGGGGCAGCGCAGGGCCTCCATCGCGATGTCGATCTGGGTGTCGAGGTCCCACAGATTCTCGCTGTCGATCTCGTCCTGGAGGCGCGCCATCTCGTCGGCAGTCTCGTCCGAGTAGTTCATCGCCAGCTCGTTGAACCGGTCGAGCTTGGCCTGCTGCTTGGCCACGCCGATCATCACGTTGCCGCGGACGTCGAGCGACGGGTCAAGCTCGGGCTCCTGCGGCAGGTAGCCGACGCGGGTGCCTTCGGCGTGCCAGGCCTCGCCCGAGAAGTCCTTGTCGATGCCAGCCATGATCTTCAGCAGCGTCGATTTGCCGGCGCCGTTGACGCCCACGACGCCGATCTTCACGCCGGGCAGGAAGTTCAGCTTGATGTTCTCGAACAGCTTCTTGCCGCCGGGAATGGTCTTGGACACGCCGTCCATGTGATAGACGAACTGATAAGCAGCCATGGGTCGCTCCGGAATAGGGTTGGGCCCGTATAGCTGCGCGGGACCTGCGCACGCAAACCGCTTTTCCGGGCGGGCAGACTAGAGGATCTCGTCCTCGTCGAACATCGGGTCGGCCTCGAGCTCGGCGGCAAGCTGGGTCAGGCGGTCCTCGGTGTCGTCGGTCGGAACTTCGGCGATATGGTAGACGGCGTCGCCCTCGTTCGCCACGGGCATGGTCGCGCGGCCGATGATGACGCCGGCGGAGGGGGCGTTGAGCTCGATCTCGACCCGGCCGAGGGGGTCCGAGACGATCGCAAGGGTCTGGCCCTGCGTGACCGTCTCGCCCACGTCGCGGAAGAGACGCAGCAGGCCGCCTGCGGGGGCGCGGACCCACGCCGACCCGGCCGCGACGACCGGCGCGGCGGCGCGTCGGGGCAGGCCCTTGCGGGGGATCATGCCGAGGCTGTGCATCACCCGCAGGCAGCCCGAGGCGCCGACGCGCGCCGACATTTCGTCAAAACGCAGCCCTTCGCCGGCTTCGTAAAGCAGCACGTCCACCCCGGCCTCGCGGGCGGCGGCGCGCAGGGACCCGTCGCGCAGCTTGGCGCGGATCATCACTGGGGCGCCGAAGTCGCGCGCAAGATCCAGCGTTCTCCGGGACGAGGCCGACACGCGGATCTGCGGCAGGTTGGTGCGGTGGATCGCGGCCGAATGCAGGTCAATCCCGAGGTCCGAGCGGGACACGATCTCGGTCATGAAGAGATGCGCGAGGCGCGAGGCCAGCGACCCGCGTTCGCTGCCTGGAAAGCAGCGGTTCAGGTCGCGGCGGTCGGGCAGGTAGCGGGCGTGGTTCAGGAAGCCGAACGTGTTGACGATGGGCACGACCAGAAGCGTGCCGCGCAACGTGCCGAGCTGCGGCGCGTTCAGCAGGCGGCGGGCGATCTCGACGCCAATGATCTCGTCCCCGTGAACGGCGGCCGAGACGAACAGGGTTGGCCCCTCGCGCTTGCCGTGGATGACGTGCACGGTCAGCGTGGCGGGCGTGTGGTCGGACATGACCGACACCGGCAGTTCGACCGTGGCCGCGGTTCCGGGGGCGACCGAGTGGCCGCCGATCTCGAACGGGGCGCGGGGCATGGGCTACTCTTGCGTGCGGGCGACCTGCCCGAGTGTGGCGAACCGGTCGAGATACGCGTTCTCGATGCACGCGACGTCGGCGCCGCAGGAATCACGGTCGGCGAGCCATTCGGCGTTGCCGGGGGCGCCGAGGCTGTCGGACAGGTGCTGAAGCGCCGCATCGTAGTCCGCCAGGCGCGGGGTCGTGCAGATCGTGGCCTCGGTGGTCGACAGGCCGCTCGCCCCGCACCAGGGACGCAGGCGTGGCCCGTCGCCGACCCCGACGAGTGTGCGCAACTCGAAGATCCGGTCGTCGTAGCTGTCGACGAGGCAGGCCACGTTGTCACCGCAGGCGTTGCGCGACCCGAGCCAGTTGTCCCGGTTGAGCGTGATGCCGGCGCGGCCGTCCATCTGCTCCCACAGGCGGTTCACGGCCCGGTCGCGCCATTGCAGCGCAGGGGTTGTGCAGATCGTCCGCTCGGCCGTGTTGAGGCCGCTGGCGCCGCACCAGTCAGGGGGCTGGGCGGCGGCAGGGCTTGCGAGGGCCACGAGGAGGGCGAGGGGCCGGATCATTGGCCGACCGCAACCCCTTCGCGCCGCGGGTCGGCGCCACCGCGCAGGCCGCCCCCGGTGATCTCGACCGCGTGGAGGCCGGAATTCAGATCGCGGATTTCGGTCTCGTAGCCCAGCTCTTGCAGGGCGTCCTGCGCCTCGGCCATGTCGGTGCCCTCTTCAAGGTCGTAGGTGCCGAAGCGGTTGACGGCATGGGGCGCACCGAGCGCTTCCTGCACGTCCATACCGAAATCGACATGGTTCACGATCGCCTGCGCCACGTAGCCGATGATGCGCGACCCGCCGGGCGACCCGATGGCGAGCGTGGGTTGTCCGTCCTGCATGACGATGGTGGGCGCCATCGACGAGCGCGGGCGCTTGCCGGGCTCGACCCGGTTGGCGATCGGGTCGCCGTCCGCGTGGGTGGCGAAGGAGAAGTCCGTCAGCTCGTTATTCAGAAGGAATCCGCCGGGCGCCATGAGGCGCGAGCCGAAGCCGTTCTCGATCGTGGTGGTCATCGAGAGGACGTTGCCCTCGGCATCCACGATCGAGATATGAGAGGTCGAGGGGAACTCGATCGACTGGTCGGTGCCCCACTCCATCGCGTGGGACCATTCGGGCGCGCCGGGCGACACCTCTTGCAGTGCCTCGCCGGTGTTCAGCAGGAGCGCGCGGCTTTCGAGGTAGTCGGGCGCGACGAGGCCTTCGGTGGGCATCGGGACATAGTCGCTGTCGGCCATGTATTCGCCCCGGTCGGCGAAGGCGAGGCGCGAGGCGTCGCCCAGCAGGCGCAGGAATTCGGGGTCCTGCGGACCCATCCCGGACAGGTCGAACTGGTTCAGCATCCCCAGGATCTGGCCCACGGTCAGCGCGCCCGAGGACGGCGGCCCCATGCCGCAGACGTCGTGGTCGCGATAGGCGGCGCAGACGGCGGGACGCTCTTTCACGTCGTAGATCGCGAGATCGACGAGGGAGAGGACGCCGGGATTGCCCTCGGCATTCGTCACGGTGTCGACGATGCCTTGCGCGATGTCGCCGGTGTAGAAGGCGCGGGCCCCACCTTCGGCGATGGTCTCCAAGGTGTCGGCATAGGCGGCGTTGGTCAGGGTGTCGCCGGCGGCGATGGGTTCGCCGTTCGGGTAGAAGTAGTCGGTCGTGCTCTGGAAGCGGGTCAGGCGGTCCTGATCGCCGGCCACCAGTTCGGCCAGCCGGGGCGAAACGGTGAAGCCGTCGCGGGCGTAGGCGATGGCATCGTCGAAGAGGGCCGACCAGTCGAGGGCGCCCCACTTGTCATGGGCCTCCTGCATCAGCGCCGGCGTGCCGGGCGTCCCGACCGAGCGGCCGCCGACCACGGCGTCGTAGAAGTCGAGCGGCTCGCCGTTCTCGTCCTGGAAGAGCTGCGGCGTGGCGGCCAGCGGCGCGGTCTCGCGCCCGTCGAGGGTGGTCAGCTCGCCGCTTTCGGCGTCGTACCAGACGAGGAACGCGCCGCCGCCAAGGCCCGAGGATTGCGGCTCGACCAGGCCCAAAACGGTCTGCACGGCGATCATCGCATCTGCGGCCGAGCCGCCCTGTTCCAGCACCTTCGCGCCGGCCTCGACCGCCAGCGGGTTGGCGGCGGCGACCATCCAGTCCTGTGCCTCGGTCGGGTTGCCGTTCGCCTTCGCCTCGAGCGCCTGTTGCACGCGGTCGGGCAGGGCGGCGAAGAGGTCCGTTTCCACGAGCGTGGCGGCCTCGGGCGCGACGGCATCGGCCGCCTGCTGCGCGGTGGCTGGGACGGTGGTGATAAGAAGGGCGGTCAGGATCCGTCGCATCGGGCGCACTCCGTCGGTTGGAACTGACGCAAGAGGTGGGGCGACAGGGCGCAACGGCAAGTTGCGCGCATCATCTGTCGTGCGTGTAGTAGAGCGGCGCGAGGCGAAAGCCTTCATCCGCGCGTTCGACCACCCCGGCGCCGGGGAAGGGGACGTGGCTGCCGAGGATCGGCGTGCCGTCGGCGGCCACCCGGTCGAGCAGGCGCTTGCGGGTTTGGCGAGCCTCGTCCACGTCCACATCGAACGTCGTGCCGACCTCCGGGTTCGCGAGCTGCACGGGCGCGATGTGCACGATGTCGGTCCAGAGGATCATGGTCGCCGCACCGTCCTGAATCCCGAGTCCCGAATGCCCCGGCGTGTGACCGGGTAAGGGCAGGGCGCGCAGGCCGGGGGCGATGTCGGTTTCGGTCGTGAAGGTCTCGTGCGGATAGGAGGCGAGAACCGATCGGGCGAATTCGTTTTCGGCAAAGTGGGTCTTGTCGGCCTCGTGCACGTGCAAGGTGGCCTTGGCAAAGCGCGGGGCGTCGCGCTCCATCAGGCCGCCGGTATGGTCGCGGTGCATGTGCGTGACGAAGACCGTGTCGATGTCGTCGGGGGTGAAGCCGGCGGCCTGAAGGTTCTCGGGCACGCGACCGGTCTCTGGGCCCATGCCGCCCGCGACGCCAGCATCCACGAGGATCGTGCGGCCGCCCGTCTCGATCACAAAGGCATTCAGGCCCGACCGCCATGTCGCCGGATGCGCGTGGCGCAGGCGGAGGAGGCGGGCGTATTCATCCTCGTCGATGCCCACGAGGTGCTCGAAGCCGAGCGGCAGCGGACCGTCCGAAAGGACCGTGATGCGGATGTCGCCCACATGCAGGCGTTGCGCGTCGGGAAGGCGGATCATGGTCGGTCCTCGTCATTGGGGCGTTGCCGGGTAGGGATAGATTGCCGCAGGCCGCCGGAAAAGGCCCTCACGGATTTGACGGGGAGCGGGGTCGCGGCATCTTGGCAGCGATGGAGACGATGCGGGACATGATGGCGCGCCATGCGCAGGCCGGACGGGTGACGTGGATCGGGCTGCGCCCGGCCCGGCGCGCGGGGATGGAAGCCGTCGAGGCGGCCGAGATCAGCGAGGCTGGCGTTGCGGGCGATCACGGACGGGCGGGCAAGCGCGCTGTGACGCTGATCCAGGCCGAGCATCTGCCGGTGATCGCCGCAATGCTGGGGTGCAAGGCGGTCGCGGCCGAGGACCTGCGCCGCAACATCGTCGTCGCCGGGATCAACCTCGGCGCGCTGCGCGGCACCGAGATCCGGGTGGGCGGCGCGCGGCTGCTGATCGAGACCGTCTGCGCCCCTTGCTCGCGTATGGAAGAGACGTTCGGGCACGGCGGCTACAATGCGGTGCGGGGCCATGGCGGCTGGTGCGCGCGGGTCGTCTTGAGCGGGCCTGTGGCGCTGGGGGACGACGTGGTGCCGACGGCCGGTTGAGGGGCGGCCGGCGAAGACTGGGGCAACTGTTTCACGGGGAACATCATGGATTGGACGGCGCAGGTGGACGACTATTGCGAGCGCTTGGGACCGGGCCTGATGGCCGAGCCGGCCAATGCGCTGACCAACCTCGCGTTCATCGCGGTGGCGCTGTGGTTGTGGCCGAAGTCGGGCGGGGTCGAGCGTCTGCTGTGCCTGCTGCTGCTGGCGATCGGCATCGGCTCGGGGCTCTTCCACACCTATGCCGCGTCCTGGGCCGGGCTGGCGGACACGGTGCCGATCCTGCTTTACATCCTCGTCTACATCTATGCCGCGAACCTGCGCATCGTGGGGCTGCCGGTATGGGGCGCGCTGGCCGGCGTGGCGGTGGCGCTGCCGGTGATGATCCTTGGCGGGCGCGTCTTCGCGATGATCCCCGGGTTCGAGGCGTCGGCGTTCTATTGGCCGGTGCCGGTGCTGATCGCTGGCTATGCGCTCTGGGCGCGAAAGCGGGCGCCGCTGGTGGCGCGGGGCTGGGCGATCGGGGCGGGAGTCCTCGTCCTGTCGCTGGTCGCGCGGTCGGTGGACGACGCGCTCTGCCCGGTCTGGCCGGTGGGCACGCATTTCGCCTGGCACCTCCTGAACGCGGCGATGCTCGGGTGGATGATCACGGTGCTGCGCCGTCACCGGCTTGAACCGGACGGGGTCGGGCGGTAAAGCGCGGGTCGCGACCCTGATCGGAGGCACCCCATGTCCATCGACATCGTTACCGCGGCCCATGTCGCCAAGCTGGCGCGCATCCGCGTCGAAAAGGACGACCTGCCGGCGCTGGCGGGCGAGTTCAACACCATCCTCGGCTTCATCGAGCAGCTGCAGGAGGTGGATGTCGAGGGCGTCGAGCCCATGACGAGCGTGACGCCCCAGCGGCTGAAGCGGCGCGAGGACGTGGTCACCGACGGGGGCCAGCAGGACAAGATCCTGTCGAATGCGCCCGACGCGCGCGAGGGCTTCTTCGCTGTGCCGAAGGTGGTCGAGTAACGCAGTCGCCGGCCCGCGGGCCGGTCACGCGTATCTGAAGACGAAATGACGGGCGGGGAGTCCGATGACAAAGCTCAACGAGATGACCATCGGCGCAGCGCGTGACCTGCTCGCCAAGGGCGAGATCACCAGCGTCGCGCTGACCGAAGCCTGTCTGTCGGCGATCGACGGCGCGGGCGCGCTGGGCGCCTTCGTTCACAAGACGCCCGAGATTGCGATGCAGCAGGCCGAGGCGGCCGATGCGCGCCCGGCAGACGAACGGTCGTCGCTGAACGGCATTCCGCTGGGCGTGAAGGACCTGTTCTGCACCAAGGGCGTGCCGAGCCAGGCGGCGAGCCGGATCCTCGAAGGGTTCAAGCCCGAGTACGAATCGACCGTGACCGCCAAGCTGTGGAGCGCAGGCGCGGTGATGCTGGGCAAGCTGAACATGGACGAGTTCGCCATGGGCTCGTCGAACGAGACGTCGGTCTATGGCGACGCGGTGAACCCGTGGCGCGGCGAAGACGGCAACCTGACGCCCGGCGGCTCGTCGGGCGGGTCGGCCTCGGCCGTGGCGGCGGATCTGTGCCTTGGCGCGACGGGCACCGACACGGGCGGCTCAATCCGGCAGCCAGCGGCCTATACGGGCACGGTCGGGCTGAAGCCCACCTACGGGCGCTGCTCGCGCTGGGGGATCGTGGCATTCGCCTCGTCGCTGGACCAGGCCGGCCCGATGACCAAGGACGTGCGCGATTCGGCGATCCTGCTGCGCGCGATGGCCGGTCACGATCCGCTGGATTCGACCAGCGTCGAAAGCGCCGTTCCCGATTTCGAGGCTGCGCTGACCGGCGACATCCAGGGCAAGACCATCGGCCTGCCTAAGGAATACCGGGTCGACGGGATGCCGGCCGAGATCGACACGTTGTGGGCGCAGGGTCGCGAGATGCTGCAGGACGCGGGCGCCAAGGTGGTGGACGTGAGCCTGCCGCACACGAAATACGCGCTGCCGACCTACTATGTCATCGCGCCGGCCGAAGCCTCGTCGAACCTGGCGCGCTATGACGGCGTGCGCTTCGGCCACCGGGCGAGCCTGAACCAGGGCGACGGCATCACCGACATGTATGAAAAGACCCGCGCCGAAGGGTTCGGCGACGAGGTCAAGCGCCGGATCATGGTCGGCACCTACGTGCTGTCGGCGGGCTTCTACGACGCCTACTACAACCGCGCGCGCAAGGTCCGAACGCTGATCAAGCGCGACTTCGACGAGGTGTTCGCCAGCGGCGTGGACGCGATCCTGACGCCGACCACGCCCTCGGCCGCGTTCCCGCTGGGCTCGATGGAGAACGCGGACCCCGTGCAGATGTACCTCAACGACGTGTTCACGGTGACGGTGAACCTTGCCGGCCTGCCGGGCATCAGCGTGCCCGCCGGGCAGGATGCCAAGGGCCTGCCGCTGGGGCTGCAGCTGATCGGGCGGCCCTTCGAGGAGGGCGATCTGCTGAACCTTGCCTATGCGCTCGAGGATCGGGCCGGCTTTGTGGCCAAACCGGACCGCTGGTGGTAGAAGGCGGACGCTCCCGATTTGCGGGGCGTTCGAGCGGGCCAGCCATGACCAAGTTTCTTCGACCGATCGCAATCTGTGCCGCCCTTGCCGGGTGTGCGGGGACGGTGCCGGAAAGCAATCCGGATTTCGTGCCCGGCCAGGTGGAGATCGGCCGGGGCGTGGGCTTCGGCGATTACCAATCCTACGAGGCCGCGCGGCTTGCGCGCGACCGGCAGCTTTCGGGTTCTTCCACGTCGTCCGGTCCCGTGGCCACGCCGCCCGAGCGGTCGGACATGCTGTCCAAGCCCGTGATCTCGGGCGAGGAACTCCGCGCTGCGGGGCTGCCGAGCGGGCAGGGGCAGGGGCTTCCTGACAGCGGGACAGTCCAGGCCGATGCCTTGCCGGCCTCTGGTGCCACCACCGCGCAGGTCGCTCCGGCGCAGCCCGCGCCTGCCACGCCGGCGCGGACAAGCAATCCCGGCATCTCGGACGAGCAGAGCTTCGCGGCCGTCTCCGCGCGCGAGACGATCGAGTCGGATGCCGAGCGGCTGGCGCGCAACCGCGCGCAGTACCAGGTCGTGCAACCCGAGGCGGTGCCCCAGCGCACCGGGTCCGAGGGGCCGAACATCGTTCAGTATGCCCTGGCGACGACGAATCAGAAGGGCCAGCCGGTCTATGGTCGTGGCGGCCTCTTCAAGGAGCGTCGCTTTCAGCAGGCCTGCGCGAAGTACCCGTCGCCCGATCTGGCGCAGCAGGCGTTTCTGGCCGCTGGCGGCCCCGAGCGTGACAAGCTGGGCGTTGACCCGGACGGCGACGGCTTTGCGTGCGGCTGGGACCCGGCGCCGTTCCGGGCGGCCCAAGGCTGATCGTCGAGCGACCGTCGCCAAACCACGGGCCGCGCCGGAACGGTGCGCGGCCTGATCTTGTCGTGCTGCACTTCACCGACATGGACGATCCCGAAGCCGCGATCCGGCGGCTTCGGGACCCGGCTTCGGAAGTCTCGGCGCACTACCTGATCGACCGGCGAGCCGGCGTCGTGCGCCTCGTGGATGAGGCATCGCGCGCCTGGCATGCGGGGACCGGCGCGTGGGGCGCGGTGACCGACGTCAATTCGCGCTCGATCGGAATCGAGCTCTGCAACACCGGGGACATGCCGTTTTCGGCGCCGCAGATGGGCGCGCTCGAGGCGCTTCTGCGGGGGATCATGGCGCGCTGGAATATACCGCCCGCGCGCGTGATCGGTCATTCTGACTGCGCGCCGGGGCGCAAGGTCGATCCCGGCCCGCGCTTCGACTGGGAGAGGTTGGCCCGACTGGGCCTCGCCGCCCCGACGCCCGAGGGGGAGTGCGCCGGGGATCTGCTGCAGCTGTTGCAGAAGGCCGGCTATACCGGCAGCGCCGATGTGGACGCGCTGCTGGCGGCGCTGCGGCTGAGGCACCGGCCTTGGGCGCGGGGGCCAGCCGATTTGCGCGATCGGGGTATCGCGGCGGGACTGGCCGGGCAGGCAGAGATTGACCGAAGCGGCACGACAGCCTAAGCGGATCCACGCGGACGACCGGGTGGCCGCCTTGGACCGAACGGTTCGGGGAGGAAAGTCCGGACTCCAGGAAGCAACGGTGCCGGGTAACGCCCGGGCGGGGAAACCCGACGGAAAGCGCCACAGAAAACAGACCGCCCCCGCATGCCGGGGGCAAGGGTGAAACGGTGGGGTAAGAGCCCACCGGGACGGCGGCAACGTCGTCCGCATGGCAAGCCCCACCGGGAGCAATGCCGAATAGGGGTCCCGCGGCCGCTTCCGCCAGGGACCCGGGTTGGCAGCTTGAGCCCGTCGGCAACGGCGGGCCCAGATGAATGGCCACCGCCGGCTTGAATGGCCGGGACAGAATCCGGCTTACAGGTCGTCCGCGCATCACGATCCCAAGCCCTTCCGGCAAGCCGACGACGGGGGTCTTCCGCGGCTGACGGTGCCCGGCGCCGCCAATCCGCCGCAAGATCGGCCGCGCTGCAGTCGATTGCGCCGCATCTTTCAGGCAAGCTCGATGGCGTTCACCTATTGGGAACGCTTCATGGGATAAGCGGCTTGCGGGGCGACATGGTCAACCAGAGGAAATCGCCGATGCAGATCGAGGAAACATCTCTGCCCGGTGTCCTTGTTCTGACGCCGCGCCGCATCGGTGACCACCGGGGCTTCTTTTCCGAGACGTGGTCGCGACCGCGTTTTGCCGCGGCGGGGATCGACGTGGATTTCGTGCAGGACAACCACTCGGTTTCCGAGGCGGCGGGAACCGTGCGGGGGCTGCATTTCCAGGCGCCGCCGCGCGCGCAGGCCAAGCTGGTCCGCTGCGGCCGCGGGCGGCTCTTTGACGTGGCGGTGGATATCCGGCGCGGCTCGCCCACCTTCGGCCAGTGGTTCGGCACCGAGCTGAGTTTTGCGAACGGCCGGCAGATGTTCCTGCCCGCAGGCTTTGCGCATGGCTTCGCCACGCTCGAGCCGGAGACTGAAGTCATCTACAAGTGCTCTGACACCTACGCGCCCGAGGCAGAGGCCGCGATTCGCTGGGACGACCCCGGGATCGGTATCGACTGGCCGTCAGATGCCGCGCCGACCTTGTCCGACCGAGACAGGGTCGCCCCGCTTCTGGCCGATCTCGACAGCCCCTTCGTGTGGAGCACGCCATGAAGATCCTCGTCACCGGCGGCATGGGGTTCATCGGCTCGGCGGTGGTTCGGTTGGCCATCGCGCGGGGGCACGAGGTGGTAAACCTCGACGCGTTGACCTACGCGGCCTGCGAGGCGAATGTGTCCGGCGTCGCCGACGCGCCCGGCTATGCCTTCGTCCACGCCGACATCCGCGACCGGGCGGCGCTGGACCGTACGTTCGCCGCGCACCGGCCGGACGCGGTGATGCACCTTGCCGCGGAAAGCCACGTGGACCGCTCGATCGACGGTCCCGGCGCATTCATCGAAACCAACGTGACCGGCACCTATAACACGCTCGAAGCAGCGCGTGCGTTTTGGGTGGGGCAGGGCCGGCCCGAGGAGTTTCGGTTCCACCACGTCTCGACCGACGAGGTCTTCGGCTCGCTGCCGCGCGACCCGGATGTGAAGTTCACCGAGGCCACCCCCTACGACCCGCGCTCGCCCTACGCGGCCTCGAAGGCAAGTTCGGATCACCTGGTCCGGGCCTGGCACGAGACCTACGGCCTGCCCGTGGTGCTCTCGAACTGCTCGAACAACTATGGGTCCTACCACTTCCCCGAAAAGCTGATCCCGGTGATGATCCTGAACGCCTTGGCGGGGAAAGACCTTCCGATCTATGGCGACGGGTCGAACATCCGGGACTGGCTGTTTGTCGAGGATCACGCGGATGCGCTGCTGACGGTCCTGACCCGCGGCAAGACGGGCCAGAGCTACAATATCGGCGGTGAGAATGAGCGCACGAACCTGGAGCTGGTCCGGACGCTCTGCGCCATCCTCGACAAGAAGCGGCCCAAGAATGGCGGCTCATACGCTGACCAGATCACCTTCGTCGCCGACCGTCCCGGCCATGACGCTCGCTATGCCATCGACCCCGCGCGCATCCGCGAAGAATTGGGGTGGCGGCCCAGCGTGACGGTCGAGGAAGGGCTGGCGCGGACGGTGCAGTGGTATCTGGACAACGAAACCTGGTGGCGCCCGCTTCTTGATCGGGCGGGCGTGGGCGAGCGGCTGGGGACGACGTCATGATCCTTGTCTTCGGGAAGTCGGGGCAGGTCGCGCGGGAACTGGCTGACTTGGCGCCCGACGCAATGTTCCTTGGGCGGGGCGAGGCCGATCTTTGCGATGCGGCAAGTTGTGCAAGGATGATCGGAACGCTGGCCCCCGACGCGGTGATCAACGCGGCGGGCTTCACGGCGGTGGACCGCGCCGAGGACGAGGGCCGCGTGGCCCGCGCCGTCAATGCCGAGGCGCCGGGCGCGATGGCCCGCGCGGCGGCCGCGTGCGGTATTCCGTTCGTCCATCTGTCGACCGACTATGTCTTCGGCGGCGAGGGAAACTTGCCCTTCGCGCCGGGCGACCGGACGGGACCGCTGAACGTCTATGGGCACACCAAGCTGGCGGGGGAAGACGCAGTGCGCGCCGCGGGCGGCCCCCACGCGATCCTGCGCACGAGCTGGGTTTTCTCGGCCCACGGATCGAATTTCGTGAAGACGATGCTGCGCCTTGCGGAGACGCGTGACGCGCTGACGGTCGTTGAAGATCAGGTCGGCGGTCCGACTCCGGCGGCCGCCGTCGCCGCGGCCTGCCTGACGATTGCCGACGGCCTACGCACGGCTCCCGAGTTGTCGGGGACCTACCACCTCGCCGGGGCGCCGGACACAAGCTGGAAGGGATTTGCCGAGGCGGTCTTCCGCGCCGCCGGTCGCGAGGTGGTCGTCAAGGGAATATCAACTGCAGATTTTCCGACACCGGCGCGGCGCCCGCTGAACTCGCGGCTGGACTGCGCGTCGACGAGGGTCGCTTTCGGCATCGATCGGCCTGACTGGCGCACGTCGCTCGAGGCGGTGACGGCAAAGCTCCTGGAGGCGAAGTAGCATGGCGCAACGCAAGGGGATCATCCTGGCTGGCGGCACGGGCTCGCGGCTCTATCCCATCACGATCGGCGTCTCAAAGCAGCTTCTGCCGGTCTACGACAAGCCGATGATCTATTATCCGTTGTCGGTGCTGATGCTGTCGGGCATCCGCGAAATCTGCGTCATCACCACGCCCGAGGATCGCGACCAGTTCATTCGCACCCTCGGCGACGGCAGCCAGTGGGGTATCCGGCTCAGCTACATCGCCCAGCCTTCGCCGGACGGGCTGGCGCAGGCCTATATCCTGGCCGAGGATTTCCTGGACGGCGCGCCCTCGGCCATGGTGCTGGGCGACAACATCTTCTTTGGCCACGGCTTGCCTGAACTTCTGGCGGCCGCCGATGCACGGAGCCAAGGGGGCACCGTCTTCGGCTACCACGTGGCCGACCCCGAGCGGTACGGTGTGGTTGCCTTCGATGACGGAGGGCGCGCAACCCGGATCATTGAGAAGCCGGAGATCCCGCCGTCGAACTTCGCGGTCACGGGGCTGTATTTCCTGGATGGCACGGCGTCCGAGCGGGCACGGCGGGTCAAGCCATCGGATCGAAGAGAGCTTGAGATAGCCACGCTGCTGGAAAGCTACCTTTCCGAGGGGGCGTTGCAGGTCGAGAAGCTGGGGCGCGGCTATGCGTGGCTCGACACGGGAACGCATGCTTCGCTGCTGGACGCGGGAAATTTCGTGCGGACGCTGACCGAGCGTCAGGGCCTCCAAACCGGCTCGCCGGACGAGATCGCGTATAACCTCGGCTGGATCGACCGCTCTCAGCTGGAAGAGAGGGCCCGGATTTTCGCCAAGACGAACTACGGCGGGTATCTCCTGGACTGCAAGAGGCCCGACCGCGGCTGATCTCGCGCACACCTTTTTCGTAGCGGCGCAACCAAGAGGATTCGCGCATTCACGGGCGGCTATCCTTATCTACTCTAGGTAGAATTCTCTTGAAGTTTCCGCAGGGTAATCGGATATACCCCTTCTGGTTGAAGACAATCCAGAGGGAATCATGTGCCTGCCGCGACAGGAGCGCTTTGAGCGCAGCGAAGAACGGCTGGTCGACGACTTGGCAGGATGCACTCCTCTGGTCACGCTGGGATTCCTGCGCCGTTCGCCTCATGCAGTGAAGCTGGTGGATCGGGACGGTCGGCTTCTCTACCTGAACGAGAATGCGATGGCCTTCCACCAGATCCAAAACGTCGATGAGGCCGTCGGCAAGCTGTGGTGGGAAGTGGCGGGTCCGCACCTGCGACACACGCTTCGCAACCTGGTCACGCGCGGCGGGCTGGGCGAGAACATACGCACCGAGATCGAGCGTCGCGACTATGAGGGGCGCCCCTGCCGCATGAACATCTCGGTGACGCCGGTGCGCTGCCGCGAGATGCGCGTGAGCAAACTGCTCGTTGTTTGCCCTCTAATCTTCCTGCCCGTCGAGATTGTCGGTTGACAGCGCGCCCGCAGCGCGTAGAAGGCGGCTTCAGCTTTTTTATACGGACCTGCCGTCCGGGGCAGTTCGACTGCCCGACCGAGGAGAGAGAGCATGGCGAAACCGACGACCATCAAGATCCGCCTGAACTCGACGGCGGATACCGGTCACTTCTATGTGACCAAGAAGAACGCGCGCACGATGACCGAGAAGATGTCGGTCCGCAAGTTCGACCCCGTTGTGCGCAAGCACGTCGAATACAAGGAAGGCAAGATCAAGTAATCTTGGCCTAGTCCTGCGAATGCATGACGCCGTCCCTCGGGGCGGCGTTTTGCGTTTTGGGGCGCTCAGTCCCACCAGCGGTCGATGGTCGAGATGTCGGCGTCGGACCACCCGAAATGGTGGGCAAGTTCGTGGACGTAGACGTGGCTGACAAGATCGCCGAGCGCGATGTCGCCCCGTTCCGCCCATTCGTCGAGAATCGGACGGCGGAACAGCCAGATCGTGTCGGGCCCGTGCGGCTGATCGAAGGAAGATTTCTCGATCAGGGGAATCCCCTCGTAGAGGCCGGTCAGGCCGAAGGGGTCCTCGATCTCCATCGCGTCGAGCAGGGGGTCGGGGGCGAAATCCTCGACCCTGAGTGCAACATCCATCGCGGGCCGCCGGAAGTCCGGCGGCAGCCCGTCGCGGGCGGCGAGGGCGAGGGACTCGATGTCGGCGAGGTCGGGGGCGGTCAGGCTGGCGATATCCATCGCGGCCCATATGGGGGCTGCCGCGACCCCGGCAAGGGCGGCGCACACTCGACACGCGGTTCCCCGCGTGCGAACAGAGCGCCGTTCAAGGAAGGCCCGATCCCATGACCGTCACCCGCTTCGCCCCGTCGCCCACCGGCTACCTGCATATCGGCAACCTGCGCACCGCGCTGTTCAACTGGCTGATCGCGCGCAAGGCGGGGGGCACCTTCATCCTGCGCCTCGATGATACCGACCCAGTCCGGTCCAAGCAGGAATATGTGGACGGGATCATGGAGGACCTGGAGTGGCTCGGTCTGACCTGGGACCGGGTCGAGCGGCAGTCGCAGCGGCTTGATCGGTATATAGGGGCCGCCGACCGGCTACGCGAGGCTGGGCGGTTCTACGAGGCGTTCGAGACGCCGACCGAGCTGGACCTGAAGCGCAAGAAACAGCTGAACATGGGTCGCCCGCCGGTCTATGACCGTGCGGCCCTGGGGCTGGACGAGGCCGAGAAGGAGCGCCTGCGCGCCGAGCGGGGCGACGGCGTGTGGCGCTTCAAGCTCGACCACGAGCGGATCGCCTGGCAGGACGGTATCCTCGGCGAGGTCTCGATCGACGCGGCGAGCGTGTCGGACCCGGTGCTGATCCGGGGCGACGGACAGGTTTTGTACACGCTGGCGAGCGTCGTGGACGACACCGAGATGGGCGTGACGAACGTCGTGCGGGGCAGCGACCACGTGACCAACACCGCCACTCAGATCCAGATCATGGCGGCGCTGGGTCACGGGCATCCAGAGTTCGCACACCACTCCCTTCTGACCGGCCCGCAGGGCGAGGCGCTGTCGAAGCGACTGGGCGTGCTGTCCCTGCGCGACCTGCGCGCGCAGGGCATCGAGCCGATGGCGATCCTGTCGCTGATGGCGCGGCTGGGGTCGTCCGACCCGGTGGAGATCCGCTCCAGCCACGAGGAGCTGATCGAGGGCTTCGACATCACCAGGTTCGGCGCCGCGCCAACGAAGTTCGACGCGAACGACCTGAAGCCGCTGAGTGCCCGGATCGTGGCGGCCAAGCCCTATGAGGCGGTCGCGGACGACCTGCGCGAGATCGGCGTGCCGGACGAGATCGCCCCCGACTTCTGGTCGGTAGTGCGCGAGAACATCGACCGCCCCGAGGACCTGTCGGCGTGGTGGGTGCTTTTCCGCGACGGGCCGGGCGCATATCAGGTTCCCGACGATGACCGGGACTTCGTCGAAGAGGCGATGACCCTGCTGCCGGACCACCCCTATGACAGCGAGACGTGGGGCCAGTGGACCGGGGCGGTGAAGGACAAGACCGGCCGCAAGGGCAAGGGGTTGTTCATGCCGCTGCGCCAGGCCGTCACGGGCATGAGCCGGGGACCGGAGATGGCGCAGGTCCTGCCTCTGTTCCGCGTTCCGCTGCGCTGATTTCGGAGCGTCTGTCTGGCCTTCGCTGGCCAGACGGCTTCAGGCTGGCCGGCAAAGCGCGAGAGTCCACCAGCTCTGAACGCCTGAATGCAGCGGACGGTTGGCCTTTCGGCTAAGGGGCAACGCCATGAATCCGCGTTGTGCGCCAGCGCCGCGGCCTGTTATCCGCCCTTCTCGCGCCTTTTCCGAAAGTGGATCAAGGCGGCGGACCCAGCAGCATCACTGTTGATCGCCGGAGTGACGGCCGGGAGCGCTGCCCTGCGACGACAGAATCCGGCAGACGTCGGCGCGCCGGCTGGTGGCGAACATTGATCCCCAGTCCTGACAAAAGCTCCTGAGCCATGGCACGTCCGGGCTTGGCGCTCGCGCCTGTCCCGCTACCTTGTGATGCTGAACCACCGTAGCACAACGCCCAAGCACTTCACGAAGGACCGGAGCCCATCATGAAATCACGTCTGATCCTCGCAGCCGGCCTGGTCGGCGGTT
>NZ_JBELKF010000052.1:0-23814 GCF_042089775.1 Palleronia sp. | reverse complement strand
CGCGCTGCGCGCCCTGGCTGCCGTCGGCTTCAACATCACGTCGATCCGCGACGTGACGCCGATGGCCCATAACGGCTGCCGTCCGCCCAAGCGCCGCCGCGTCTGATCGGATCTTCGAGAATACCGCAGGCCGTGCCCCGCTGCACGGCCTGCGTTCGTCGTTTTCCACCTCGGGTGTCGGGGCGTCTTGCATGGGCCGCCGACGAGAATTGAGGAGACATACATGCTTCACAAGAACTGGCAGGAGCTCATCAAGCCCCAGCAGCTCGAGATCAAGCCCGGCAATGACCCGCAGCGCCAGGCGACCGTGATCGCCGAACCGCTGGAGCGTGGCTTCGGCCTGACCCTCGGGAACGCGCTGCGCCGCGTGCTCATGTCCTCGCTGCAAGGCGCTGCCATCAGCACCGTGCAGATCGACAACGTCCTGCACGAGTTCAGCTCGATTGCCGGGGTGCGCGAGGATGTCACCGACGTCATCCTCAACCTCAAGGGGGTCGCGATCAAGATGGAAGTCGAGGGGCCGAAGCGCGTCTCGATCTCGGCCAAGGGTCCGATGGTGGTCAAAGCTGGCGACATCTCGGTCAGCCAGGGGATCGAAGTCCTGAACAAGGACCACGTGATCTGCCACCTCGACGACGGCGCCGACCTGTTCATCGAGATGACCGTGAACACCGGCAAGGGCTATGTCTCGGCCGACAAGAACCGTCCCGAGGATGCGCCTATCGGCCTCATGCCGATCGACGCGATCTACTCGCCGATCCGAAAGGTCAGCTACGACGTTCAGCCCACCCGCGAGGGCCAGGTGCTGGATTACGACAAGCTGACCCTCAAGGTCGAGACCGACGGATCGCTCAGCGCCGAGGACGCCGTGGCCTATGCCGCGCGCATCCTGCAGGACCAGCTGGGTATTTTCGTCAACTTCGACGAACCCGACCAGGGTGGCGCCGCATCGGACGACGATGGCCTCGAGTTCAACCCGCTTCTGCTGAAGAAGGTGGACGAGCTGGAGCTGTCGGTGCGTTCGGCCAACTGCCTGAAGAACGACAACATCGTCTATATCGGCGACCTGATCCAGAAGACCGAGGCCGAGATGCTGCGGACTCCGAACTTCGGCCGCAAGTCGCTGAACGAGATCAAGGAAGTGCTGTCTGGGATGGGTCTCCATCTTGGCATGGACGTTGAAGAATGGCCGCCCGAGAACATCGAGGACCTGGCCAAGAAGTACGAAGACAACTTCTAAGAAACGGTTAGGAGGGCGTTCTGCGCCCTCCTACGAGCCTCTCACGGAAGTCTCACGAGACTCCTACAGAGTTAAGACCGGGCACATGCCCCAAGGAGAGTCGGTGACACGCATCGCCGGCCGGACAAAGCAAAACGCGATTCAGGAGATAGAAAATGCGTCACGCCCGCGGATACCGCCGCCTCAACCGCACCCACGAGCACCGCAAGGCGCTCTGGGCGAACATGGCCGGCTCGTTGATCGAGCACGAGCAGATCAAGACGACCCTGCCCAAGGCCAAGGAACTGCGTCCGATCGTCGAAAAGCTGATCACCCTTGCCAAGCGCGGTGACCTGCACGCCCGTCGCCAGGCCCGCGCCCAGCTGAAGCAGGACCAGTATGTCGAGAAGCTCTTCGACATCCTCGGCCCGCGCTATGCCGAGCGTCAGGGCGGTTACATCCGTGTCCTGAAGGCCGGCTTCCGCTACGGCGACATGGCGCCGATGGCGATCATCGAATTCGTGGATCGCGACCGTGACGCCAAGGGCGCCGCAGACCGCGCCCGCCTCGAAGCCGAAGACGCCGAATAAGCGTCGACTGCGCAAGACATGATTGAAACGGCGGGGCAATGCTCCGCCGTTTTGCGTTTCGCCGCAATGGAACGGCCGGGTGCAAGGCCGCTTTCCTCCGCCTTCGTCAGCCGGTAGGATTTGGCCGTCATGCCAGACCTCTTCGACAAAGCCCCCGCGACGGTCCCCGATACCGCGCCGCGCCCCCTCGCGGACCGGCTTCGGCCGCAACGCCTGTCTGAGGTCATCGGGCAGGCGCATGTGATCGGGCCCGACGGTCCCCTTGGGGTCATGCTGGAGTCCGGCACCCTGTCGAGCCTTGTCTTCTGGGGCCCGCCCGGCGTCGGCAAGACGACCGTTGCGCGGCTACTGGCGCACGAGACCGACCTCGCCTTCGTCCAGATCAGCGCGATCTTCACCGGTGTGCCCGACCTGCGGAAGGTCTTCGACGCGGCCCGTCACCGCCGCGCAAACGGGCAGGGGACGCTGCTGTTCGTCGACGAGATCCACCGCTTCAACAAGGCGCAGCAGGACAGCTTCCTGCCGCATATGGAGGACGGCACGATCCTCTTAATCGGCGCAACGACCGAGAATCCCTCGTTCGAACTGAACGCCGCGCTCCTCTCGCGCGCGCAGGTCTTGGTGCTGAAGCGGCTTTCGCACGCCGAGCTCGAACGCCTCGCGCAGCGCGCCGAGGCAGAACTGGGCCGCCCGCTGCCCCTGACGTCCGAGGCTCGGGCACAGATGCTCGAGATGGCAGACGGCGACGGGCGCGCGCTTTTGAACCTGGCCGAGCAGGTGATGGCGTGGAAGATTGAGGCGCCGCTTGATCCCAAGGCCCTGCAGTCCCGGCTGCAGCGCCGTGCGGCGCAGTACGACAAGTCCGGCGATGCGCATTACAACCTGATCTCGGCGCTGCACAAATCCGTCCGGGGCAGTGATCCTGACGCTGCGCTCTACTGGCTGACGCGGATGCTCGACGGCGGAGAGGACCCGCGCTACCTCGCCCGGCGCATCACGCGTATGGCGGTCGAGGATATCGGCCTCGCCGATCCGCAGGCGCAGCGTGTTTGCCTCGACGCGTGGGAGACTTACGAACGCCTCGGCTCGCCCGAAGGGGAACTGGCGCTGGGGCAGGCGGTCACCTACCTCGCCCTCGCGCCGAAATCCAACGCCGGATACGCCGCCTACAAAGAGGCGATGCGTGCGGCCAAGACCACCGGGTCCGAGCCGCCGCCCAAGATCATCCGCAATGCGCCCACCCGGCTGATGAAAGAGCAGGGCTACGGCGCGGGCTACGAATATGACCATGATGCAGAGGATGCGTTCTCCGGCCAGAATTACTTCCCGGACGGCATGAAGCGGGGCGTCTACTATCTGCCGAAGGAGCGCGGATTCGAGCGCGAATTGAAGAAGCGGCTCGACTGGTTCGTGTCGCTTCGTCTCAAGCGGCAGAAGGGGCAGGATTCGTGATCGGAACGCTGTTGCAGGTCGCCGCAGGCGGGGCCATCGGCGCGTCGTTCCGCTATCTCGTTGGCGTCGGCGTGGCACGCATCGCGGGTCCCGGAATGCCGCTTGGCGTGCTCACCGTCAACGTCGCGGGGTGCTTGTTGATGGGATTGTTCGCCGGGGTGGCTGGGCGGCTGGGGCTGGTTGCGCTCAGCCCCTTCGTGGCCACGGGCATCCTGGGCGGCTTCACCACGTTCTCGTCCTTTTCTCTCGAAGCCGTGAGCCTCATGCAGGGGGGGCAGACAGGGACTGCGATCCTCTATATGGCGCTGTCGGTTGGCGCGGGGCTCGGCGCGCTGTATCTCGGGCTCGAATTGGCGAAGGCGATGGCATGAGCGGCGTTCACACGCGAAAAATCGAAGAGGGCGAGGGGGACCAGAGGCTCGACCGCTGGTTCCGCAAGCACTACCCGCACGTCCCGCAGGGGCGCATCGAAAAGATGTGCCGCAAGGGCGAGATCCGCGTGGACGGCGCCCGCGCCAAGGGCGCCACGCGCGTCGAAGAGGGGCAGGAGGTCCGCATCCCCCCGCTCCCCGACGTCGCCGCTCCCGAGATCCTGCGCAGCCCCCGCGTCAGCGACGCCGACGCCAAGCTGATCCGATCCTGCGTGATCTACCGCGACGAGCACATCATTGCGCTGAACAAACCGCCGGGCCTGCCGACGCAGGGCGGATCGAAGCAGACGCGCCATGTCGACGGGCTCGCCGAAGCGCTGATGGAAGAGGGCGACGAGGATAAGCCGAAGCTCGTCCACCGCCTCGACAAGGACACGTCGGGCGTCCTGCTGCTGGCCCGCACGCGGCTGGCGGCCAAGGGGCTGGCCGAAGCGCTGCGTCACAAGCGCACGCGCAAGATCTACTGGGCGGCGGTCGCCGGCGTGCCCTCGCCGCGGGACGGCGCGATCAAGTTCGGGCTGGTGAAGGCCCCCGGTCATGGCGCGGGTGGCGAGGGCGAAAAGATGTTCTGCCTGCACCCCGACGACGTGCGCGACACCGAAGGCGCCAAGCGGGCCGAGACGCATTTCACCACCCTCTCGGCGCTCGGCGGCCGGGTGGCCTGGGTCGCGCTGGAACCGATCACCGGCCGCACCCACCAGCTTCGCGCCCACATGGCCGAAATCGGCCACCCCATCGTCGGCGACGGCAAATATGGTGGCTCGGGGCAGGAGAACCTGGGCGACGGCTGGGGGGCACAGCTGGGCGGGGACCTGTCGAAGAAGCTTCACCTCCACGCCCGTTCGCTCAGCTTCGAGCACCCGGTCACGCGTGCGCCCCTGGCCCTGACGGCGCCGCTGCCCGAGCACATGAAGCGTACGTGGGACGCGCTGGAATGGCTGCCGTCAGAGGCACCCGACGATCCGTTCGCCCCGCCCGAGGAATGACCCTGCGGCTCGCGCTTTTCGACCTCGACGGAACGCTCGTGGACAGTCAGGGGCACATCGTGGCGTCGATGAACGCCGCCTTCGCCGCCGCCGGCCGGGCTGCGCCGGACCGGGAGGCGGTGCTGGGTTGTATCGGCCTGTCCCTTCCGCTGGTGTTCGAGCGTCTTGCGCCGGAGGCCGATCATGCGGACATGCTGGCCGCCTACAAGGCTCACTACGCGGCCGCGCGGGCCAAGGCGCCGGCCCCGACCTTTCCCGGCATCAAGGCCGCGCTCGACACGCTCGGGGCGGAGCCCGAGATCCTGATAGGTATCGCCACAGGGGCTTCGCGGCGGGGCCTCCGGGCGATGATCGATGCGCACGGCTTTCGGCTCGGCACCGCGCAATGCGCCGACGACCATCCGTCGAAGCCGCACCCGTCGATGATCCAGACAGCGCTGGCCGAGACCTCGGTGGCGCCTGAACACGCCGTGATGATAGGCGACTCGACCTTCGACATGCAGATGGCGCGCGACGCCGGCATCTTTGCGCTTGGCGTCGCGTGGGGATATCACCCGCCCGAACACCTGCGCGCGGCCGGGGCACAGGCGATGGTCGAAACGCCCGCCGCGCTTGTCGACGCCCTTCACCAGATTTGGGAGAGCTGAATGTCCGACTGGGCCCCGAAACGCTTCTGGAAGACCGCCCGCACCGAACCCACGGATGCCGGTGCGCGGGTTCTGCTGGACGACAAGCCGGTGCGCACCCCCGCCGGTGCCGCCTTGGTCCTGCCGACTGAAGGGTTGGCCAAGGCCGTCGCGGCCGAGTGGGACGCGCAGGAAAAGGTCGTGGATCCCGGCACCATGCCGATGACCCGCACCGCAAACTCGGCCATCGACAAGGTCGCGTCGCAAAAGATGGCGGTTGCCGCGATGCTGGCCGAATATGGCGGCACCGACCTCCTTAGCTATCGCGCCCAGTCTCCCCGTGCCCTTGCCGAGCAGCAGTCGCAGCTATGGGACCCGCTGCTTGACTGGGCCGAGCAGACCTTCGGTGCTCGGCTTGCCGTCACGCATGGGGTGATGCCCGTGGCGCAGGATCGCGACGCGCTCGACCGGCTGGCGGCGCCGATGTCCCAGATGTCGCCGTTCCGCCTCGCAGCCTTCCACGATCTTGTGGCGCTGTCGGGGTCGCTTGTGCTGGCCCACGCCGCTGCCTGGGGCGCACGCTCGCCCGAAGAGATCTGGCAACTGTCGCGCCTCGACGAGGAGTGGCAGGCCGAGGAATGGGGCCGCGACGAAGAGGCCGAAGAGGTCGCGGCGATCAAGCGCCGCGCGTTCCTCGACGCGCACAGGTTCTGGGCGCTTTCCACCTAGGCGACCTGCGGAACTGCGTGCGTAATCTCCGGGCACTTGTTGATCTCGTAGTCAAAAACGTCATGCCATTCTGTGATCGGCGGGTTGACGCATGGCGATGAATAGCGACACACTCTCTGGCGTTCGGGGCTCATCGGGCTCCTTGCCACTGCCGGTATCGTCCGGCCAATCCGATCCGGCCTCGCGCCGGGCAATGCAGGAAGAGGTATCTATGAAAACCACCGTATTTCTCGGCACCGCGGCCGCGACCATGATGGTCGCAGGGATCGCCGGCGCCCAGACGCTCCAGGACGTCAAGGACCGCGGCACCCTGAACTGCGGCGTGTCCACCGGCCTGGCCGGCTTCTCGGCACCCAATGCCAATGGTGAGTGGGAAGGCTTCGACGTTGCCGTTTGCCGCGCCGTGGCGGCGGCCGTGCTGGGTGATCCGGCCGCGGTCGAGTTCGTGCCGACGACCGGCAAGACCCGCTTCACCTCGCTCGCCTCGGGTGAGATCGACCTGTTGGCCCGGAACACCACCTGGACCTTCAGCCGCGACAACGACCTGAAGTTCGATTTTACCGGCGTGAACTACTATGATGGTCAGGGCTTCCTGATCCCCAAAGAGCTTGGCGTCACCTCGGCCAAGGACCTCGACGGCGCGACGGTTTGCGTCCAGACCGGCACCACGACCGAGCTGAACCTCGCGGACTTCTTCCGCAAGAACAACATCAGCTACGAGCCCGTCCCGATCGAGACCAACGGCGAAGCGCAGCAGCAGTACCTTGCCGGTGCCTGCGACGCTTACACGACCGACGCCTCGGGCCTCGCCGCGACGCGCGCCTCGTTCGAGAATCCGAGCGATCACGTGATCCTGCCCGAGATCATCTCCAAAGAGCCGCTGGGCCCGGCCGTGCGCCACGGCGACAACGAGTGGGCTGACGTCGTCCGCTGGACCCTGAACGCACTGATCGCGGCCGAGGAATACGGCGTGACCTCTGCCAACGTGCAGGACATGGCCTCGGCCGCCGGCGACAACCCCGAGGTGAACCGCCTGCTCGGCACCGAGGGCGAGCTTGGCGCCATGATCGGCCTCGAGAACGACTGGGCCGTCAAGGCGATCTCGGCCGGCGGCAACTACGGCGAACTCTTCGCCCGCCACATCGGCGAGGATACCCCGATCGGCCTTGCGCGCGGTCTGAACGCACAGTGGACGAACGGCGGCCTGCTTTACGCGCAACCGTTCCGCTAAGCACACCGCAAGGGGGCGCCGACGGCGCCCCCTTCACCCAAAGGCGTTTCCCCAATTCCATTGCGCATCGACCCGGCTCGCGCCGGATTGGGAACGTGTAGGCAGACGGAACCGAGATGGCCTCCATTTCCGATCATGACCCCCCACAGCGTCGCGGCTTCCGTCCGGGAATGCTCATCAGCGACACCCGCTATCGGGGTCTGACCTTCCAGTTCATCGCCCTCGTCGCGATTATCTTCCTCGTCGCCTGGCTGGGGAAGAACCTTGTCCAGAACCTGGCAGCCGCCGGCCTGAGTTTCTCCTACGGCTTCCTCGACAATCCGGCGAATTACGACATCAACCAGACGCTGATCGAGTATACGAGCCGTTCGTCTCATCTGCGCGCGGCCATCGTCGGCGTGATCAACACGCTGCTCGTCGCAGTCGCGGGGTGCATCCTGGCGACGCTCATCGGGGTCACCGCGGGCGTTCTGCGCCTGTCGAAGAACTGGCTCGTCGGGCGGCTCATGTCCGTCTATGTCGAGGCGTTCCGCAACGTGCCGGTGCTGATCTGGATCCTCATCATCAGCGCGCTGGTCACGCTGTCGGGGGCTGCCCCGCGCGATTTCCTGACGCGCGGCGGCTCGGTCGAACCCGAAAGCGGCCTGTTCCTGGGCATGTTGGCCTTCACCAACCGCGGTCTCTACGCGCCCGCCGTGCAGATCGGCCCCGGCTGGCCCATCGTCGTCGGGGCTCTGTTCCTCGGGATCGTCGGCTTCTTCGTCTGGCGCTCCTATGTGAAGCGGACGCTCTACAGCTCGGGCAGGCTGCTGCCGTCGTGGCCGGCCTGGGCGATCCTGATCGTGCCCGTGGTGGTCGCGCAACTGACGCTGGGCTCGTTCTCGTTCATCCGGCCGGACGTCGCGTCGAACAACTTCAACATCCAGGGCGGCACGCTGATCGGAAAGCCGTTCATCGCGCTCTGGCTCGCCCTTTCGGTCTATACCGGCGCCTTCATCGCCGAGAACGTGCGCGCCGGCATCCTGTCGGTCTCAAGAGGGCAGACCGAGGCGGCGGCCGCGCTTGGCCTCCGGCCCCGGCGGATCATGAACCTTGTCGTGCTGCCGCAGGCACTGCGGGTGATCGTGCCGCCGCTGATCTCGCAATACCTGAACCTGACCAAGAACTCCTCGCTCGCGATTGCGGTGGGGTATGCCGACATCACGGCGACCTTGGGTGGTATCACGTTGAACCAGACCGGCCGCGCGATCGAGTGCGTGCTGCTGCTGATGCTGTTCTACCTCATCATCAGCCTGTCGATCTCGGGCGTGATGAACCTCTACAACGCATCCGTTTCGCTGAAGGAGCGCTGAGATGGCCCGCCCGAAGGAGCGCGTGAATGTCTGACACCCACGCCCAGTCTGTCGCCTATGTCCGCGAAAGCTTCATCCCTGAGCAGGCGCCGCCCACGCGTGAGTCGGGGGCGTTCAAGTGGGTGCGCGAGAACCTGTTCCCCACCATCCCGAACGCAATCCTGACGATTGCCGCACTCTACGTGATCTACGTCCTGCTGGCGACGTTGCTGCCGTGGCTTCTGGGCGGCATCTGGCAGGCCTCGTCCCTCGGCGAATGCCGCGAGATTGCGGCCGGCGGGCCGGGAGGCTGCTTTGCCGTCCTGACCGAGCGGTGGAATCAGCTGATCTTCGGGTTCGCGTTTCCGCAGTCGGAATACTGGCGCCCATTCCTCGCCTTCCTCCTCCTCTTTGCGGCGGCGGCGCCGGTGCTCTTTCCGGACGTCCCGCGCCGTCTGCTCGTGCTGACGCTGCTTTACCCGTTCGTCGCGTATTGGCTGCTGTGGGGCGGCACGATCCTGACGCCCCTGGCGGCGCTTCTGGGGCTGATCGGCGCCTACATGGCCTTCAAGGCCGTCGAACGCTACGGCTTTGCCCTCGCGCTCGGCGCCGCGGTGGTTGCGGCAGTGATCGTCTGGTGGCTCGGCGGCTATCTGGCGGGCGAGGCGCCGCGTTTCCTCGCGCTCGAGGTGATCGCGAGCCGCGACATGGGCGGCTACATGCTAAACATGATCCTCGGCACGGTGTGCGTTTCCCTATCGCTGCCCTTCGGCATCCTGCTTGCCCTTGGCCGGCAGTCGCGCCTGCCGATCATCAAGTATTTCTGCGTAGCTTTCATCGAGTTCATCCGCGGCGTGCCGCTCATCACGCTGCTTTTCGTGGCAAACGTGGTGCTGGCCTACTTCCTGCCGCCGGGGACGACGTTCGACCTGATCCTGCGAGTCATAATCATGATCACCATGTTCGCGTCGGCCTATATCGCCGAGGTGATCCGGGGCGGCCTCGCCGCTCTGCCGCGCGGGCAGTACGAGGCCGCCGACAGCCTTGGCCTCGACTATTTTCAGGCGATGCGCCTGATCATCCTGCCGCAGGCGCTCAAGATCTCGATCCCCGGCATCGTCAACGTGTCGGTGGGGCTCTTCAAGGACACCACGCTCGTTTCGATCATCTCGATGTTCGACGTGGTGGGCATGATCCGCGGCCCGATCCTGGCCTCGACCGACTGGAACGGCGTCTACTGGGAACTCTACGGCTTTGCCGCGCTCCTGTTCTTCGTCACCTGCTACGGCATCTCGCAATACTCCCAGTGGCTCGAGCGTCGCCTCGCCACGGACCACCGCTAAGGAGCGCACTCATGGACACGGCAAACACCGTCGCATCCGAGATCACGGCCGATCGCAGCCAAATGCAGGTTTCGGACGAGGTCGCGATCGAAATCGACGACATGAACAAGTGGTACGGCAACTTTCACGTGCTGCGCGACATCGACCTCACGGTCTACAAGGGTGAGCGGATCGTCATCTGCGGGCCCTCGGGGTCCGGCAAATCTACACTGATCCGCTGCATCAATGCGCTGGAAGAGCACCAGAAGGGCGCCATCACCGTGGACGGCACGCGCCTGTCCTCGGACCTCAAGCAGATCGACAAGATCCGCTCGGAGGTCGGGATGTGTTTCCAGCACTTCAACCTGTTCCCGCACCTGACCATCCTCGAAAACTGCACCCTCGCGCCGATCTGGGTCCGCAAGACCCCCAAGCGCGAGGCCGAGGAAACCGCGATGCACTTCCTCGAAAAGGTGAAGATCCCCGACCAGGCGAACAAGTATCCTGGCCAGCTTTCGGGCGGTCAGCAGCAGCGCGTTGCCATTGCGCGGTCGCTCTGCATGCGGCCCAAGATCATGCTTTTCGACGAGCCGACTTCGGCGCTAGACCCTGAGATGATCAAGGAGGTGCTCGACACCATGATCGAGCTTGCCGAAGAGGGGATGACGATGATCTGCGTCACGCACGAGATGGGCTTCGCCCGGCAGGTCGCAAACCGCGTGATCTTCATGGCGGACGGCCAGATCGTCGAGCAGAACGAGCCCGAAGAGTTCTTCAGCAATCCGAAATCCGACCGCACAAAGCAGTTTCTGAGCCAGATCCTCGGGCACTGAGGCCGGGACGAAGGCTCAGTCGATCAGGTCGCGCGGCACGACGAAGTCTACCACGCGGCCCCCGTGCGGCGCGATGTCGTCCCAGGACGCCGCCTCGAAATCCAGGACCAGCGTAGCGCAGGTCGGGAAATACGCGAACTCGTCACGGGCCGGCCGGTCGCGGACCAGTTGCTGCGCCAGTGTTGCCATGCCCGGGTTGTGCGCGATCAGGATAGCGCAGTCCTCTACCCGCGCCGCCAAAGCGGACAACATCGTGTCGGGCGAGGAATGGAACAGCGCGCCGTCCCACACCACTTCCGGCTCGGCCCCCAGGCGCGGGCTGATGCCCTCCCAGGTTTCGACGACGCGCCGTGCGGTGGACAGCAACGCAACCTCGGGGCGGTAGCCGTTCTCGCCCAGCCATCGCCCGATGGCGGCGGCGGATGTCTGCCCGCGGGGGGTCAGGGGGCGGTTGTGGTCGTCGAGAGCAGGGTCGTCCCAAGCCGACTTCGCGTGTCGCGTCAGGATGAGCCGCAGGCTCACCGCTTTCCCCGGATCAGGGTGCCCGCGCCCGCTTGGGTGTAGAGCTCCAGAAGGCACGCGTTCGGCACCCTTCCGTCCAGGATCACGACCGCGCGGACGCCGCCGTCGATGGCCGAAAGCGCGGTTTCCGTCTTGGGGATCATCCCGCCCGAGATCGTGCCGTCCTCGGTCAGTTGGCGGATGGCCTCGGGCGTAATCTCCGAGATCACCTCGCCATCGCTGCCCTTAACGCCGGCCACGTCAGTCAGCAGCAACAGGCGGTCGGCCTTCAGGGCCGCTGCGATGGCGCCGGCCGCCGTGTCGCCGTTCACGTTGTAGGTCTCGCCATGCGAGCCCATCCCGATCGGGGCGATCACCGGGATGGTCTTGCTGTCCTTCAGCCGCTCGAGGAAGGCCGGGTTCATTTCGACCGGCGTGCCGACGAAGCCAAGCTTGGGGTCCGTCTGCTCGCAGACCATCAGCCGCGCGTCCTTGCCCGAGATCCCGACGGCGGTGCCGCCCTCGGCCTGGATCGCCTGAACGATGCGCTTGCCGACAAGGCCGGACAGGACCATCTCGACCACGTCGATCGTTGCGGCGTCGGTCACGCGCTTGCCGTTCACGAACTCGCTCTCGACGCCCTGCGCCTTCAGCGTCGCGTTGATCATCGGGCCGCCGCCGTGGACGATCACGGGGTTCACGCCGACATGGCTCATCAGCACCACGTCGCGGGCAAAGCTGCGCATGGCCTCGTCCGAGCCCATGGCGTGACCGCCCAGCTTGATGACGACCGTGGCGCCTGCGTAGCGCTGGAAGAAGGGCAGGGCCTGGGACAGGGTGTGGGCTGTCTGGGCCCAGTCTTCGGAGGCGGGGTGAGTCTCGGTCATTGGGCCTACTTGATGACGAAAACGGGCGAGGTAGCGGCCCCGCGCATCCTTTCTAGACGCAGCGTCCCTGTTTCGCCAGAGCCTGCCGCCCGTGGCCGCCTCAGTCGATGCCGGCGATGACCGCGCGTAACGCGTCGATCCCGTCGCCCGTCTCGGACGAGGTCACGACGATCTCGGGGTAGGCGGCGGGGTGGCGGGACAGCGTTTCCCGCAGAGCCGCCTGGGTGCGCTCGCGGTCGGCCGCCTTGACCTTGTCCGACTTCGTCAGCACCGCTTGGAAGGGAACGGCGGCCTTGTCGAGCAGATCCATGATGTCGACATCGACCGGCTTGGGGCCGTGGCGATGGTCGATCAGCAGGAAGGCCCGGCGCAGGTTGGCCCGCCCGCCGAGGTAGGCCCGCATCACGTTCTGCCACTGCTGGACAACATGCAACGGCGCGTTGGCGAACCCATAGCCCGGCAGGTCGACAAGGTAGAGCGACCCGAGCGTGAAGAAGTTGACCTCTTGCGTGCGACCCGGCGTGTTCGAGGCGCGGGCAATATTTCGCCGCCCGGTCAGCGCGTTGATCAGGCTCGACTTGCCGACATTGGACCGGCCCGCAAAGCAGATCTCGACCCGGTCATCCGGGGGCAGACCGTCCATTGCGACGACGCCCTTCAGGAACTCGGTGTCCTGTCGGAACAGCCGAGTGCCGGCCTCGATCTCTTCGGAGGTCGGCTCGGCCTCGGGGAAGGGCAGGCTCATGTGAGGATCTCCGCGCTGTCGCCGACCTTCACGTCGCCGTCCCGGATCACCTCGGCATAGACGCCGACATGCGTGTGGCCGACCGCGCGCTTCAGAAGGTCCAGCATCTCGACATCGCGCGCGCCGCTTTCGGGGTTGGCATCGGTCGCCCGGCACCGGCCCGTCGGCTCGAGCACCCGCACACCGGCGCTGCCAAGATCCAGTTGCCGGTCGATCCAGTCCAGCTCGGCCCAGGCCGGCACGTCTGCCAGCACGACATTGGCGCGGAACCGTTCAGCCTGAATCGGCTGCCCGGCCGCCTTGCTCAGCGCGTCGAGCGTCGCTTGCGACAGGATGTGCACCGTGGCACGCCCGTTGTCGGCCATGCTTTGTGCGGGGGCGCGAACCAAGGTTGCCGGCGCGGGCTTGTCCTCGGGCCAAAGCGGGCGGACCCAGTCCACGAGCGCAGGACCGTCGGCGGGAAGCGAGAAGGTCCGCGTCGGCCGGGCGGGGTGGGACAGGGTCACCTGATCCCCGTCGCTCTCGGCGAGGATGGCGGCAAGCTCGGGGCCGGCCATGACCTGCAGGAAGGCGGCCTTGGGCAACCAACCTTCGCGATCAGGCGCGCGCCCGTGCGCAACGGCCCATGCCCGGTCGCCGGGAAACGGCGCGCCCGCGGTCAGGGTGACGGCCGAGACCGCCTCACACCCGATCCCCTTGACAGGGTGCCGGTGGAGCGCCGCAACCCTCATTTCGCGTCCTTTTTCCGCCGGAACGTCCCGAGGATGTTGCCCAGCACGTCTGGCTTGTACCCTTGGCTGCGCATGATCGCGTATTGCTGGGCGAAGGTGATCGTGTTGTTCGCGATCCAGTACAGCACCAGCCCGCTGGCGAACCGACCCAGCATGAACATGAACACCCAAGGCATCCAGGCAAAGATCATCGCCTGCGCGGGGTCGGCGGGTGCCGGGTTCAGTTTTTGCTGCAGCCACATCGAGATACCGAGCAGGATCGGCAGCACGCCCAGCGACAGGATCGCCAGGAACGAGGTCGGGTCCGGCGCGTCCCAGGGCAGCAGCCCAAAGAGGTTCAGGATCGAGGTCGGATCAGGCGCCGACAGGTCGTTGATCCAGCCAATCCACGGGGCGTGGCGCAGTTCAAGCGTGACGAAGATCACCTTGTAGAGCGAGAAGAAGATCGGGATCTGCAACAGGATCGGCAGACAGCCCGCCGCCGGGTTCACCTTGTTCTTCTTGTAGAGCTCCATCATGCCCTGCTGAAGCTTCTGGCGGTCGTCGCCCGCCTTCTCCTTCATTTTCTCCATCTCGGGCTGAAGCTCTTTCATCTTCGCCATCGAGACGTAGGACTTGTAGGCCAAGGGCAGAAGCAGCGCCTTGATCCCAAGCGTCAGGATGATGATCGACCAGCCCATGTTGCCGATTACGCCGTTGAGCCAGTGCAGGACGACGAAGATCGGCTTGGTCAGGAAGAAGAACCAGCCCCAGTCGATCGAATCGACGAAGCGGTCGATCCCTTGTTCCTGGTAGTTCAGGATCGTCTCCCACTCCTTGGCGCCGGCAAAGAGGCGCAGGGATGTGGAGCCGGTTTCGCCTGGTGCGACTTCAAGCGTCGGCAGGCGGGCCTCGGTCTGATAGATCTCTCCCGATGGCACGAACTTGGCGACGCTGGTAAAGCTGGTGCCGGGCGTCGGGATCAGCGTCGTCATCCAGTACTTGTCGGTGAAGCCGATCCAGCCGTCCTCGATCACTTCGATCACGTCTGCCGGGCCACCCTCGCGCGGCAGCTGGTCGAGATCGGGTAGGTCGTCGTAGTCAAGCTCCTGCAACTCGCCATCGGACATGCGCACGACGCCTTCGTGCAGGATGAAGAAGCCGGCGAGGTCCATGTCGCCGTGGCGGGCCACGGTGCCGTAGGGGGCGAGGCGGACGGACGAGCCGGTCGTGTTCTCGACCGACTGCTCGACGGTGAACATGTAGTCCTCGTCGACCGAGATCGTGCGGCGGAACACGAGGCCGCTGCCATTGTCCCATTCGAGCGTGACCGGGCTGTCGGGAGACAGCGTCTCGCCCTCGACCACCTGCCAGGGCGTCTGCGAGCCCGGCACGTCCTCGTAGGCCAGGTCGCCGCCCGGAGCCCATCCGAAGAGGGCATAGTAGGGGCGATCGCTGGCAACGGGGTTCAGAAGTTCGACCAGGGGCGAGCTCTGATCGACCTCCACGTGGTAGTTCTTGAGCGCCAGCTGGTCAATCCGACCGCCGATCAGCGAGATCGAGCCCGACAGGGACGGCGTGTCGATCTCGATCCGGGGGGCATCCTGGGCGATCGCGGCGGGCGATCCGTCCTGCGGTGCGTCGGCCGATCCCGGAGGGGCGGGGGCGGTCGCGGGGTCCGCCGGAGCGCTGCTTTCGCTGACCTGATCGTCGGTCATCGTCGCGTCTTCGGGTGGGAAGAAGATCGTCCACCCGAGGATGACGAGCGCGCTCAGGACGATCGCGAGGATCATGTTGCGGTTCTGATCGTCCATGGCGCCTGCGCCCCCGGTTGCTGTCCGTCAATCGTGGCGTGTTCAACAGCCGGGCAGAGAGATCGTCAAGGCGTTTCGGGTCGCGCGCACGGGGCCGTCAACCGCCCGAGGCGCTTCCGGGGTGGTCCTCCTCGCCCTTCGCAGGGGCAATCGGGTGCTCAGAACTGGGTGGCGGGACCCCGGGACCCGCGACGAGCGTGCAGCCAAGTGTCACGAGCATGTGTGCCGTTTCGGGCGAGGCGACGTCGCCCGCAAGCACCTCTGCCCCGGTCTCAGTGGCCTGTGCGAGGATCGCGGCCACGCGACTCCGTGCCGTTTCGTCGCTGTCCATGTCGCGCACCAGCGTGGGCGGCAGCCAATGCGGCCCCACGCCGACCGCGCACGCCGTGGGCGCGGCGGTGGAGATCGTGCAGCCGGTCGCCGCGAGCGCCTTTTCGCTCGTCGCGGGAAGGCCGGCGCCGATACGCAGCGTCACGCGCTCAGGCTCCAGCTCGCACCCGTCAAGGGCGAAGACGAGCGCGACATGCAGGTCGGGATCGCCCGCGAGGTCGTCCGACAGGGGCAGGCTGAGCCGCGCCGCGTCGCCATGCCGGCCAAGCATCCTCGCGCCGCTTTTCAACCGCGCGAGGAACAGGCGGCGGGCCTCTTCGGGCGAGGCGGCCGGGCAGCGTTCCAGTTCGGGCGGCGCGACGGGCTCGACCGCGACAAGGCGGCCCCTTTCGGCGCACAGGATCGGCATCTCCGTGAAGGTGATTACGGCGGTATCGAAAGCGACAGCCCGGGGAGCGTGGTCATCGATGGCGACCGCGGTCTCGTCCGAGGTAGCGCGGGCGAGGGCGCGTTCGGCTCGCGCTAGGTGATCTTCGGGCCAGGCGTCCGGCCCCGTTCGCGTCGCGCCCATGCGTACGGTGCCGCCTCGTTCCTCGAGAGCGACCTGTGCCCGGCAGAGCCACCGCGCGAACTCGGCATCTCGCCCCGGCGCGTCCAGGCGCACCGCAAAACGCCCGTCGCCCGCCAGCACCTCGTCCCGCGGGCCCAGCAGGTCACCCGAAAGCGCCGCGGGGTCCAGCCCCGCCCCCTCGACCAGGACCAGCGCTCCGCCGGGCCTGCCGGAGATCGCCTCGACCACGCGCGTGGGAAAATCAGGCGCCGACGGGTTGCGGCGCCGGAGCCAGGCGTCACCAAACACCCCCGCGAAGGCGGACGAGAGCAGGGCGATCAGGTTGGCGGTCATCGGCGGTCTCCCCTGAACGATGTCACCGTAGGACGGGGAGTGTAAGCGCCCGGTTAAGACTCGGCCGGTTTCACGTCGAGGCCGGCAAAATCGAACAGCTCGGGGTCAAGCAGGTGCGACGGCCGCGTGTTCATCAGCGCCCGGAACATCACCTGCCGTCGGCCCGGAGAGTTCTTCTCCCAACCGTCGAGGATCTGCTTCACCTGCTGACGTTGCAGCCCGTCCTGGCTGCCGCACAGGTCGCAGGGGATGATCGGGTACTGCATTGCGCGGGAAAACCGCTCGCAATCCTCTTCGGCCACATGGGCGAGGGGACGCAGGACGAACAGGTCGCCCTCTTCGTTCACCAGCTTCGGCGGCATCGTCGCCAAGCGGCCGCCGTGGAAGAGATTCATGAAGAACGTCTCGAGGATGTCGTCGCGGTGGTGGCCCAGCACGATGGCCGAGCACCCCTCTTCGCGCGCGATCCGATACAGGTTCCCCCGCCGCAGCCGCGAGCAGAGCGCGCAGAAGGTCCGCCCCTGCGGCACCTTGTCCATGACAATGGAGTAGGTGTCCTGGTACTCGATCCGGTGTGGAACGCCCATCCGATCGAGGAACTCGGGCAGGACGGTTGCGGGAAAGCCCGGCTGCCCCTGGTCGAGGTTGCAGGCCAGGATCTCGACCGGCAGAAGGCCGCGCCATTGCAGTTCGGTCAAGGCGGCGAGCAGCGTGTAACTGTCCTTGCCGCCCGACAGGCACACGAGCCAGCGATCGCCTTCGCGCACCATGCCATACTGCTCGACCGCCTCGCGCGTGTTCTGCACGATGCGCTTGCGGAGCTTCTTGAACTCCGTGGTCTTGGGCGCTCCGTGAAAGAGCGCGTGGATATCGTCGGCTTCGTCGAGCATGAGGCCGCAATACGGTATTCCGCGGCCGAGGCAAAGAAGGAGCCTACGATGTTCACGAACCCGTATCCCGACGGCCCCGCCGAACTGTCGAGCGTGCGCTACCTGACGGCGCTCCTGCTGATCCGCCCGCAGGCGCAGTTGCTGGAGCGATTGGGCGAGGATGGCGACTACATCCTCGCCCGCGATTATGACGTCGAGGTCGTGGTCGATGGCGAGCCGCGCACGATCACGGCGCCGCGGGGGCTGATCACCGACCTGACCTCGGTTCCGTGGTGGCTCAGGTGGTTCGTCGGGCGGGTGGGGCCGTGGCTCGAGGCGGCCATCATCCATGACTGGCTCTATGTCGCGTGGCGCGTGGTGGGTCACATCCCAACAGAGACTGACCGCGCCTTCGCCGACCGCGTGATGCTGCTGGCGATGGAGGCGGCGGGGGTAAAGCCGGTGCGGCGGCAGGCGATCTACCTTGCCGTGCGCACCTTCGGCGGGCGCCCGTTCCTGTCCGAGGCGCGGCCGGTCTTCGCCGATCTGGACGACGAGGCGTATGACGTGCCGATGATCGTGCCGCGGGTATAGGGTGGCGCGCCCGGCGGTGTGTGCCGGATGCGCCTTTTCTACCGAAGGTAGTCCCACCCCGTCATGGGCGGGGCGACGGGCGGCAGGCCGATATCCCTCCGCAGGTGGTTCGGCAGGGCATCGCCTTTGGGCGTCGGTATTTTCCGCCGCAGAAAGAGCACGCGCAGGGAGCGCATCAGGACGCGGCGTGCGCCATACTCGGCAATCGCGGCATCTATGACGATGGACGGAGTCCGGGCGGTCTGAATCATGTGGTCTCCGGCCCCGGAACAGGGGCCGCCTCTGGTGTCGATGGTTGGAAATGATCGCGCACCGATGCACCCGGCGAGGCCGGGCGAAAGCGGTTCAGCGGTGGGAATTGCCCCGAGGGGCGGTCAGCTCAGCCGGTGAACGGTCGGAGCCAGTGCCCACGTCGCGGGGACATCGTGCGTCGGAACTCTGACATGTACGCCCCCTTTCATACGTGATTCGCGTGGGTGCCTGTGCGTACCACAGGGTTGCACGCAAGGCGCATCATTATTTCACGCGAGCGTGATCAGTGGTGGGAATGTCGCTTGCGCGGCGGGACAGGATCCACACCGGATTCGCCCCAAGGATGACAGCGGGCGATGCGGCGCAGGGTCAGCCATCCACCGCGGGCGGCGCCGTGGGCACGCAGCGCTTCCAGCGCATAGGCCGAGCAGGTCGGGTAATAGCGGCAGTTGTGGCCGACCCAGGGCGACAGGATCAGGCGGTAGGCGCGCACGGGCAGGGCCAGCAGGTGCGCAGCGGGGCTCATCGGTGGGCGATCTCGATGGCGCGGGCGAACTCCGCGCGCAGCTGCGCAAAGTCCTCGGCCGCGGTCATGTCGCGCCGGCCGATCAGCACGTAGTCCCAGCCGGGCCGGGCGAGGGCCGGCAGGTCAAGCCGCGCGACCTCGCGCAGCCGTCGCTTGGCGCGGTTGCGGGCGACGGCGTTGCCGACCTTCTTCGAGCAGGTGAAACCAATGCGAGGCGGGCCGTTCTCGCCCCGGTCGCGGGCCTGCAGCATGAAGGCGTTACGCCGTACTACGCGGGCACGGGCCGCGCGCAGGAAGTCTGCGCGAACCTTCAGACGTTCCAACGACAAAGACCCGCCGGGCACGGGCGCGGCGGGCGGTGTGTCGGCCATGACGCGGCGATCAGGCGGACAGCTTCTTCCGGCCTTGCGCGCGGCGGGCGTTCAGGATCTTACGGCCGGCTTTCGTCGCCATGCGGGCACGGAAGCCGTGGCGGCGCTTGCGGACGAGGTTCGAGGGCTGGAACGTGCGCTTCATCGGTCACTCCCATGAGTGGTCAGGGCGCCCGGAGCCATCGTGTGGCCCGCATGGACGCGGTCATTCGAATAAGGCTCGCGCCATAAGCGAGGCAGGGGAGCCTGTCAACACCTGCGCCGGCCGTGCGACTGCTTCAACCGCTCACCGCGGCCAGCCGCCCGGTCAATCGCGCGTGAGGCCGCTTACTGCGGAACGTGGAACCGGCCAAGGTCCCTGCGATTGACCCACTCTAGGACGAGGATCCATGGCCGACACCACGAAAACAGCCCCGAGCCCCTGGCTGAAGCGCCTGCCGATCCTCGTGATCGCCATTGTTGCGCTCGTCGGTGCGTTCACCCTGAGCGATTGGGCCAGCTTCGAGACGCTCGCCGCGAATCGCGAGCGGCTGCTGGCGTTCCGCGACGCGCATTATGCTGCTGCCGTCCTCGCGTTCATGTCCACCTACGCGCTGATCGTCGTCTTCTCGCTGCCCGGCGCAACCCTCGCCACGCTGACGGGCGGCTTCCTGTTCTCACTCTTTCCCGGCGTCCTCTACAACGTCACGGCGGCAACCATAGGCGCAATCGCCATCTTCTTGGCCGCGCGCTGGGGGCTCGGCGATCGGCTGGCTGCGCGGATGAATGCGAGCCAGGGCATGGTCCGCCGCATCAAGGAGGGCATCGACGAGAACCAGTGGTCGATGCTGTTCCTCATCCGCCTGGTCCCGGCGGTGCCGTTCTTCGTCGCCAATCTCGTGCCCGCCTTCATGGGCGTCCCGCTCTGGCGCTACGCGATCACCACGTTCTTCGGGATCATGCCGGGGGCGCTCGTCTTCACCTCGGTCGGCGCGGGCCTGGGCGAGGTCTTCGCCCAGGGCGAGACCCCCGACCTGTCCATCATCTTCGCGCCCGAAGTGCTGCTGCCGATCCTCGGTCTCTGCCTTCTTGCGGCGCTGCCCATCATCCTCAAGGCCGTGCGCGGCAGGAAAGGGGTCTGATTCATGGAAAAGATCATCTGCGACGTCTGCATCATCGGGGCCGGCTCGGGCGGGTTGTCCGTCGCCTCTGGCGCCGCGCAGATGGGGGCGAACGTCGTCCTGATCGAAGGGCACAAGATGGGCGGCGACTGCCTGAACTATGGCTGCGTCCCGTCGAAATCCCTGATCGCCAGCGCCGCGCGCGCCTACGGCATGGCCAACTCGGGACCGTTCGGAATCGCTCCGGTCGAGCCGCGAATCGACTACGGCGCCACCAAGGACCACGTCGCCCGCGCCATCGAGGCCATCGCGCCCATGGATAGCCAGGAGCGGTTCGAGGGGATGGGCGTCCGCGTCATCCGCGAGTGGGCGCGCTTCACCGGCGAGCGCACCATCGCCACCGACAGCCACGAGATCACCGCCCGCCGCATCGTGATCGCCACCGGCTCGCGCCCCCTCGTGCCCCCGATCGAGGGGCTGGACGGCGTCGATTACCTCACGAACGAGACGATCTTCGACCTGCGCGAGCGCCCGAACCACCTGCTGGTCATCGGTGGCGGCAATGTCGGGATGGAACTGGCGCAGGCGCACCGCCGCCTTGGGTGTCGGGTGACGATCATCGAGGGGTCGAAGGCGCTTCCGAAGGATGATCCCGATGCGGCGGCTGTCGTGCTCGACCGGCTCCGCTCCGAGGGAGTCGAGATTGTCGAGGGTCACAACGCCAAGCGCGTCACCAAAGGCCCCGACGGGATCAGGGTCGAGACAGGGGGCGGCAGCTATACCGGCTCGCATCTTCTGGTCGCCGTGGGGCGCAGCGTAAACTTGGACCGGCTGGACCTCGACAAGGCGGGCATCGCCCATGACAAGGCGGTCACCGTGGACGACCGCCTGCGCTCCACCACCAACAAGCGCGTCTTCGCGATCGGCGATGCGGCAGGGCGAATGCAGTTCACCCATGTCGCAAGCTATCATGCGACCGTCGTCATCCCGCAGATCTTGTTCGGCAAGCCCACCAAGGCCAGGCAGTCCCACATCCCCTGGTGCACCTATACCGACCCCGAACTGGCCCAGGTCGGCCTCACCGAGGCGCAGGCCCGCGAGAGGCACGGCGACAAGGTCCGCGTCGTGCGCGTCAACTACGACGAGAACGACCGCGCCAACGCGACGGGGCAGACCACGGGATTCGTCAAGGTCGCGGTCGTGGGGGGCAAGCCGGTCGGCGCCACCATCGTCGGTGCCGAGGCCGGGGAGTTGATCTCCACCTGGGCGCTGGCCATCGCCAACGGGACAAGGATGCGCGCGATCTCGAACACCGTGCTGCCCTATCCCACGCTGATGGAAATCAACAAGCGCGCGGCCGGCGCCTACTTCTCGCCAATCCTGTTCGAGAACGATAAGATCAAGCGCGCCGTGCGGCTGGTCCAGAGGTACCTGCCATGAGCGAGGGCCGATGCTGAACACCCTTTCAGGCCGCTTCCTGATCCTGACCATCGGCTTCGTCATGCTCGCCGAGGTGCTGATCTTCGTGCCGTCGGTCGCGCGCTTCCGCGAGGATTACCTGTCCTCGCGCCTTGAACGCGCGCAGATTGCGTCGCTGGCGCTGCTGGCCGGCGAGACGATCTCGCCCGAGCTCGAGCAGGAGCTTCTTCGCAACGCCGAAGTCTACAACGTCGTCCTGGTGCGCGACCAGACGCGGCAGCTTGCGCTGTCCTCGACCATTCCTGCGCCGATCTCGGGCACCTACGACCTGCGCGACCCGAGCGGCTTCGAGCTAATCACCGATGCCATGCGCGCCCTGTTTTCGGGCGGTGATCGAGTGATCCGGGTGATCGGCTCGCCGGTCCGCGAGGGGGGCGAGCTGATCGAGGTCACAATGGCCGCCGGCCCCCTGCAGGCGGCCATGATCGACTACGGCATCCGCATTCTGATCCTGTCGGCGGTGATTTCGGTCGTGACAGCACTGTTGCTGTTCGCCGCCGTGCGCCGCTTTCTCGTCCGCCCGATCCGCGGTGTCGTGGAGGCGATGCAAAGCTACGCCGCCGCCCCCGAGGATGCCCGCCGGATCATCGAACCCACCGCCGGCGTGGACGAGCTGCGCCGCGCCGAGGTTGCCCTGCAATCCATGCAGACCCAGCTGACGTCGGCCCTGCGCCAGAAGGAACGTCTTGCGCAGCTTGGCGGCGCGGTCGCCAAGATCAGCCACGACCTGCGCAACGTGCTGACTACGGCGCAACTCTTTGCCGACCGGATGGAGGACTCGTCCGACCCCACCGTGTCGCGCCTCGCGCCCAAGCTCATGAGCTCGATCAGCCGCGCCATCTCGATCTGCGAGTCCACGCTCGCCTTCGGCAAGGCCGAAGAGCCGCCGCCGCAGCTGACCCGCGTGATGCTGGCCGATCTCGTGTCCGACGTGCTCGACGGCGAGCGGCTGGCGGCGGGCGATGCCGAGATCTCGTTCGCCGAGGACGTCCCCGCCGGCATGACCCTGCGCGCTGACCCGGAACAGCTCTACCGCGTGCTGGGCAACCTGGTGCGCAACGCGCGGCAGGCGATGGTCTCGCAGGGGCGGCCGGGCGAGATCGCCATTTCGGCCGACGAGACCGAGGCCGACTGGATCATCCGCGTCGCCGATACCGGCCCCGGCCTGCCCGAAAAGGCGCGCGCCCACCTGTTCCAGCCGTTCCAATCCGCATCCAAGCGTGGCACGGGGCTGGGCCTGACCATCGCGCAGGACCTCGTGCGCGGCCACGGCGGAGAGCTGCACCTCGTCGCCACCGGCCCCGAGGGCACCGCGTTCGAGATCCGCATGCCCAAGACCGTCATCCGCCTCGACGCGGCCGAATAGGGCCACTCGACGCCGCCCGCGGTTCCGGTCACCTTGCGCCGCGAAGGAGACCCAGATGCCCGACTATCACATCCCCCCCGCCGGCCTGCCGCCTCAGACGCAGCTGATGGAGACACGCGCCGTCTTCACGGACGCCTACGCCATCATCCCCGGAACGACAGTGCGCGACATCACTGCCTCGGCCCTGCCGGGATGGGACAAGACGCGGCTCTGGATCATCGCGCGCCCGATGACGGGCTTTGCCGAGACGTTCTCGCACTACCTGATGGAGGTTTCCCCCGGCGGCGGTTCCGACGCGCCGGAACCGAACCCCGAGGCGCAGGGCGCGCTCTTCGTCACCGGCGGGGCGGGGCGGATCACCGTGAACGGTAATGGGCGCGAGATCAGGGCGGGCAGCTTCGTCTACATCCCCGCCGGGGCCGCTTGGTCGCTTCGCGCCGAGGACACGCTGACCTTCCACTGGGTCCGCAAACGTTATGTCGCGGCATCCGGCATCGACGCGCCCGAGCCGATCTTCACCAGCGACGTCGAGGTCGCACCGACCCCGATGCCCGACACCGGCGGCGTTTGGGCCACCACCCGCTTCGTCGATCCCGCCGACCTGCGCCACGACATG
>NZ_JBELKF010000051.1:0-23877 GCF_042089775.1 Palleronia sp. | reverse complement strand
CGAGATGAACGGCTCGCTTCTGGGCATGAGCTATCTCAGCCGCTTCGGTCGCATCTCGATTGAGGACGAGACGCTGACCCTGACGCGCTAGCTTTCGGCCTTTTTCTCCCATTGGCCGTTTTCCTCGGACCAGTACTGCGCCTGCGCGCCCGCCCGCGTAAGCGTGCGCCACTGGGTTCGCGCACGATCCAGCGCGGCCAGATCGCTGCCGTCGAAGATCACGCAGACGCGCTCGGCGGCCGCGACCTCTTCGGCCGTCACGTCGGCGCCCTCTACGCTCATAAGGCAGGGACGACCGTCGGCGCCCATATTCTCGGCGGTCAGCAGGATGGGCTGCGCGGCGTCCTGCTCGCCGCCCGCGAGGCCGTGAGGCAGGAAGCTGTCGTCGGAATAGGTCCACAGGTGCAGGTCGAGCGCTTCGATCCGGCGCGCGTTGCGCCCGCGGACGAGGACGCGCCAGCCCTGCTTCAACGACCGCTCGAGAAGCTGGGGCAACACCTCCTCGAGCGGTCGGCGTGTCAGGTGGTAGAAGTAGGCCGCGCCCACCTCAGCCCTCGCAGGTGTCCCGGATGAACCGGTCCAGAGCGCGGACGCCCCAGCCCGACGCGCCTTTGGGCGCATAGGGCGAGTCGAACGAGGTCGAAGCGACCCCCGCGATATCGATGTGGCACCAGCGGGTGCCCTCCTTGACGAAGCGATGCAGGAACTCGGCCGCGGTGATCGTGCCCGCGGGACGGCCGCCCACGTTCTTGACGTCCGCGATCCGGCTCTTCAGCTGGTCGGCGTAATCCTTGCCGAGCGGCAGGCGCCACGCGCCCTCGCCCTCGGTCCCGGCGGCCTTCAGTATGTCGTCCACGAACCCGTCGTCGTTCGACAGAAGGCCCGCGTTGTGGTGTCCGAGGCCGATGATGACCGCGCCAGTCAGCGTCGCGAGGTCGATCATGCCCGACGGCTGGAACGTCTCCTGCGCGTACCACATCACGTCGGCCAGAACGAGGCGCCCTTCAGCGTCGGTGTTGATGACCTCGATCGTGTCGCCCTTCATGGACGTCACCACGTCACCGGGGCGATAGGCCCGGCCCGAGGGCATGTTCTCGACGAGGCCCACAAGGCCCACCACGTTGGCCTTCGCGTTCCGCATCGCCAGCGTCTTCATCACGCCTGCCACGACGGCCGAGCCGCCCATGTCCATGGTCATGTCCTCCATGCCCGCGCCGGGCTTGAGGCTGATGCCCCCGGTGTCGAACACGACGCCCTTGCCAACCAGTGCCAACGGGGCCTCGTCTCCGCCGCCCATCCACTTCATCACGACGACCTTCGACGGGCTCTCGGAGCCCTGCCCCACGGCAAGAAGCGCTCCCATGCCGAGTTCGCGCAGGCGGTCCTCTTCCAGCACCTCGACCTCGAGCCCGTGCTCGGACAGGGCCTGCAGGCGTTCGGCATAGGTGGTGGTCGTCAGCACGTTGGCCGGCGCATTCACGAGGTCACGGCAGAAGAACACGCCTTCGGCCAGCGCGGCGAGGTCGCTCGTCTCCACCTCGTCGGGCTTGGCAACCATCGCGGTGATCTCGCCGGCCTTTTCGCCGTCAGCCTTCGACTTCTGGTCGGTGTAGTCATAGCGGCGCAGCAGTGCGCCCAGCATCGCCTCGCGGGCGTGCTTCAAGCGACCGAGGCACAGGGTCAGGTTGCCGGATCCCGCCGAACGAGCGATTGCAACGCCGGTCTTGCGCGCCAGATCGGCGTCGGACTTGCGGTCGAGCTTGACCACCAGCAGCCGGTCGGCTCCCATCCCAGTGGGCCAGGACAGCGCGACGACCTCGCCCTCGTCCGCCTTCTTCCAGGATTCGGCGCCGGTTGCACGCTCGACTGCGCCACGTGTCAGCTTGTTCGCGCGCTTGGCCAGCATCCCCATCTCGCCATCGGGTCCAACGAGGACGGCGACGGTGCCTTCCACGGTGGCGAGCGCGTCGGCGTCGGGTTCGAATACGCGGATCGGTGCGGGTGCGGTCATGGTCGGTCTCCGTTCGAGTGTCCGCCTCTTGTTAGGAGGCGCGGCGCCCATTGGCCAGAAGTCTGTTTTCGGCCGCCGCCGCGTGCGCTAGGCTCGGCACCTGGAACACCGCGAAGGACCGAGCTTGCCGAAATACGACAGATACCTGCTGTCGCAGTTCCTGAGCCTGTTCGGCTTCTTCAGTCTCGTGCTCGTCGCGGTCTACTGGGTGAACCGCGCTGTCCGCCTGTTCGACCGCCTGATCGCGGACGGGCATTCGGCGGGCGTATTCCTGGAGTTCTCGGTTCTGGCGCTGCCGAACGTCGTCCGTCTGGTCCTGCCGATCGCGGCTTTCGCGGCCGCCGTGTGGGTCATCAATCGGATGCGGAATGAAAGCGAGCTGGTCGTCGCCCAGGCCACCGGTCTGTCTCCGCTTCGGGGCGCGCGTGCGGTCGTCATCTTCGGCGCCATCTGCGCGGTGATCACGCTGGTCCTCACTCACGTTCTTGCGCCGATGGCGGAAGGGCGGCTCGAGGCGCGGGACGACCAGATTGCCGAGGACGTCACAGCGGGGCTTCTGAGCGAGGGCCAGTTCATCCATCCCACGGACGGTGTCACGATCTTCATAGATGAGATCACCGATGAAGGGACGTTGCGACAGGTGTTTCTCAGCGACCGGCGCGATGCAGAGCGGCAGACGACATATAATGCCGAGCGCGCCATCCTCGCCAGCCGCGACGGCGAGACGTTCCTCGTCCTGTTCAACGGCCTCTCGCAAACGCTCGTGCACGCGACGGGCCGCCTTGCGACGACGTTCTTCGACGAATACACGGTCCGCTTCGATTCCGGCAGGGGCGGTGGCGGGCGCGTCCGGCTGACCAGCGTGCCGACGGCCGACATTCTTGCCGATATCGAGGGCACGGCCGTCGCGACCCACGAGACGCCGCGCGAGATCGCCTTGGAGATGGCCGAGCGCACAGCCCAAGGCCTGCAGAGCTTCGTCGCCCCCATCCTAGGGTTTGCGGCGATGATGCTGGGCGGCTTCTCGCGCTTTTCCGCGTGGCGGCAGATCACCGGCGCGATCGTCGCACTTGTCCTCTACGAACTGACCTACCGCGTCACGCTCGACGCCGCACTGAACGAGTCTGCTCCGGCCTGGGCGATCCTTCTGCCTTCGGCCGTGTTCGCCATTCTCGCGCTGGCCTGCCTCGGGGTCGCCGGCTGGGGTCGCATCGGGCGCAGACCCCGAAGGGCCGCGGCATGATCCTGCATACCTATTTCGCGCGCCGCTTTGCCTCGACCTTCCTCATGGTGCTCGGGATCTTCCTTGGGGTTCTTCTGCTGATCGACCTCGTCGACCAGGTCCGACGGTTCGCGGGCGACGGCGTGCCCTTCGCAGCTTTGGTCGGGCTGACGCTCTTGTCGGTGCCACAGACGCTCTACACGATCCTGCCGCTCATCACGATCATCGCTACGCTGACCCTCTTCCTGAAGTTGGCGCGGACGTCCGAACTGGTGGTCAGCCGCGCCTCGGGTCGGTCGGCGATCAAGGCGCTTTATGGACCCGTCTCGGTGATGCTGCTGATCGGCGTCGGAGCCGTCGCCGGCTACAACCCCATCGTCGCCGCAGCATCGGCCCGCTATGAGCGCTTGTCCGACCGTCTTCAGGGTATTCCCGCCCCCACGCTCTCGGTCGGGGGCGAGGGTGTCTGGCTGCGCCAGTCCGACGGCGTGAACGGGCGCACAATGATAGCAGCCGAGGGGTTAGGTCGCGGCGGGACCGAGCTTCGGCAGGCAACCTTCTACCGCTTCGATGCTTCCGGTACCGCACGCGCACGCATAACGGCCGCGACCGCCACGTTGGCCGATGGTGAATGGACGCTCCACGACGTAAAGCGTTGGGATTTTACCCTGCCCAACCCCGAGGCACAGGCCCGGCGTTTTGACGAATGGCACGTGCCGTCAGGACTGTCCGCCGACTACATCGCCGACAGCTTCGAGGACCCCGACGAGATCCCGATCTGGGAACTGCCGGGCTTCATCGCCGACATGAAGGCGGCGGGCTTCTCGCCGCAGCGCCACCTGGTCTATTTCCACTCCGAACTCGCCAGCCCGCTGATGCTGACGGCAATGATGCTCGTCGGCGCCGGCTTCACCATGCGCCACACGCGGTTCGGACGAACCGGCTCGATGGTGCTTGCCGCGCTCGCCACGGGGTTCGGGCTTTTCTTCCTGCGCGATTTCGCGCAAATCCTGGGTGAGAACGGCCAGATCTCTCCGATACTGGCCGCTTGGGGACCGCCCGTGGCGTCGCTTTGCCTGCCGCTCGGGCTGATACTGCACTGGGAGGACGGCTGATGCGGGCCTGGCTCGGCGCCCTGGTGATCGCGACATGTCCCGCCCTGGCAACGGCGCAGGGGACTGCCGCGCTGGTGGCTGATGCGGTCTTCCTCGAACAGGAGGACGTCCTCGTGGCCGAGGGCGACGTGCAGGTGTCTTACGAAGGGTCGCTTCTCTCGGCCACGCGGATCACCTACGACCAATCCGAGAACGCACTGTCGATCGAAGGGCCGCTGACGCTGACCGATGAGGACGGCACGATCCTGCTCGCTGATAGTGCCGAGCTTGAGGACGAATTGCGCGAGGGGATCCTGACCTCCGCCCGGCTGGTCCTGGACCGCCAGCTCCAGCTTGCCGCGACCGAGATCGCCCGCGTCGACGACCGCTTCACGCAGCTGTCGAACACGGTCGCGTCGTCCTGCGACGTCTGCAGCGACGGCAGCCGCCCCCTATGGGAGATCCGCGCCCGCCGCGTCATCTATGACGAGGTCGAAGAGCAGCTCTATTTCTACCGCGCGCAGTTTCGCCTGATGGGTGTGCCTGTCGCTTACATCCCCCGCCTGCGCCTGCCAGCGGCGGATAACGAACGCTCCACCGGACTTCTTTCCCCGCGCCTCGTCTTCAACAGCGATCTGGGCTTTGGCGCGCGCTTTCCCTATTTCATCGTCCTCGGCCCCTATGCCGACCTCACCCTTGCGCCCTACGTCGCCACGGGCACGCGCACGTTGGAGGCGCGGTACCGGCATAACTTCACCTTCGGATCAGTGAATATCGCGGGGGCATTCTCGGACGACGACATCATCCCCGACGAGCGGCGCCACTACCTCTTTGGCGAAGCCGCATTCACGCTCCCGCAGGACCTTCTGCTCGAGATCGAGATCCAGAGCGCCTCGGACAACGATTACCTCGATGACTATGCCTACGAGGCAATATCCGTCTTCCGGGATCGGGCAAAGCTCTCCACGGCGAGCCGTCAGGGGATGCTCCGGGCCGAGGTGGTCAACTACACGCCCCTCCGGTCCGAGGAAGTCGCCATCGCCGATCAGCTACCCTCTGTCGTGGCCGATGCCTATGCCGAGCGGCGCATGAATGTCGGTCCGGGGCAGCTGAGCTTCGGCCTCGACGCCACCGCGATTCAGCGTGACAGCGACGAGGGCGCGCTTGGCCGCGACGTGGCCGAGATCGGCACCTTCGCCGAATACAACACCCGCCGCACATTCGCGTCGGGCCTCGTCCTGTCGAACCGTGCGCGCGTCACCGCAGGCGTCTACAAGGTCGAGGACGACAGCGCCTTCGACGACGTCGCCCGATCCTCCGCGGCCGTCTCAACCGAACTTCGCTTGCCGCTGCAGAAGACCGGGACGGATGGCAGCTATCACCTGCTCGAGCCCGTCATCGGCGTCGCGTGGTCGGAATCCGACCATGCCGTGCCCAATGAGGACAGCACCCTTGTCGACTTCGACGAGGGCAACCTGTTTTCGCTGTCTCGTTTTCCCGGCGACGACCGGATCGAACAGGGTCTCCGGGCCAATGCCGGGCTCGGGTACACGGGCCGCTTCGAGGACGCCGAGCTGGGTCTTGCCATCGGCCGCGTGTTCCGGACCGAGGCCGACGAGGACTTCTTTGCCGGCAGCGGGCTCGACGGGACAACGTCGGACTGGCTTACTTCGGCCACCCTGGACTGGGGCCCCTTCGGGCTTGGCGCGCGCGCGCTGATCGACAAGGGGTTCGACGCGACCAAGGTCGAGGCGCTCGCGGATTATAACGCGGATCGCTATGGGCTGTCGGGCACGTATCTTTATCTTGATGCCGAACCTCTCGAGAACCGGCCGGAGGGCACCCACGAGTTCAGCGTCGCCGGGAACACCCGCGTCGGCCGCCACTGGAACCTCAGCGTCGGCGGTCGCTATGACATAGACACCGACGGCATAGACAGCGCCACCTTCGGCATCGGCTATCAGACGGAATGCATCCTGATCGGCCTCGACGCCAGCCGCAGATACTATCGCAACGACGAAGACAAGGAGCCCGCCAGTTCGATCACCTTCGCCGTGGAGTTGCTCGGCTTCGGATCGGACCGGGTGGATGAAAGCTATCGCACCCAATGCCGGGGATGATATATCCCGGCGCCAAACGCATGACCCGAAAGAGATTACCCATGACCGTCGCGCCCATCCGCCTTGCCGCGGCCCTTGCCCTGACTGTCGGGATCGCCATGGCGTCCCCCGTGGCCGCGCAATCTCCGTTTTCGCCTGCGGCCTATGTCAACGAGAACATCATCAGCGAATTCGAGGTGACGCAGCGCCAGCGGATGCTCGAAGTGTTCCGCGCGCCCGATGCCAGCCGCGAAGCCGCGCTGAGCGACCTCGTGGACGAGCGCCTGCAACTGAGAGAGGCCGCCCGCCGCAGCCTCACTGTAACCGAGCCCGAACTGATCGAAGGGCAGGAAGAATTCGCCGGCCGGGCCGATCTGAGCCGTGAAGCCTTTATCGCCGAGCTGCAAGGCGCGGGCGTCGATCCTGCGACCTTCGCCGATTTCGTCCGCGCCGGCATTGCGTGGCGCAAGGTCGTGGCCCAGCAGTTCGGGCCAAGCCAGATCCAGGTCTCGGAGCAGGACGTCGCCCGTGCCACCTCGGCCCCGCCCGAGCCCGGGCTGCGCGTCCTCGTGAACGAGATCATCTTGCCGGCCAACACGCCCCAGCGGGCGCAGCAGGCACAGGCGCTTGCTCCGCGGATCAGCTCCATCAACAGCTTCGACGCCTTCGCGGCTGCCGCGCGCGAATATTCGGCCACGCCCTCGCGCGAGCGCGGCGGCGCGATCGACTGGCTCGAGATCAGCGAGTTGCCGCCCCAGATCGGTCAGCTGATCCTGTCCCTGTCGCCCGGCGAGGTGACGCAGCCCATCCCGCTGCCGAACGCGCTCGCGTTCTTCCAGCTACGCCAGATCGGCGAGATTGCCGCCCGCAGCGGCCCGACCACGCTGGAATACGCCGCGCTCTACCTGCCCGGCGGGCGGACGCAGGCGACGCTCGCGCGTGCCGCCCAGATCGCAGCGAGCGTTGACACCTGCGAAGGGCTCGAAACCGTAGGGCAGGTACAGCGTGACACGCTCCCGGTCGCGCAGATCCCGCAGGACGTCGCGCTGGAGCTCGCCAAGCTTGACCCGGGCGAGATCTCGACCGGCTTGACCCGCGCGGATAGCGAGACGCTGGTGGTGCTGATGCTCTGCAATCGCTCCTATCGTCCCGCCGACGCGGATGAGCCCGATCTTGGCCGCGTGCGCAACGCGCTGATCAACCAGCGCGCGTCCGAGCGGGCCAACACCTACCTTGCCGAGCTGCGCGCCAACGCCAGCATTCGCTACGAATGAGTGATGCGCCCATAGCCCTGACCTGCGGTGAGCCGGCGGGCGTGGGCCCAGAGGTTGCCGCCAAGGCATGGTCCGCGCTTGGCGCGGCCCTTCCGTTCTTCTACATGGGCGATCCCCGCCACCTGCCGGCTGGCACGCCCATCGTCGAGATCGGCGCCCCGACCGAGGCGATCGAGGCCTCTGCACGTGGGCTCCCGGTCCTGCCCGTGGACATGGGGCCGCCCGCACAGCCCGGCCGGCCCGATCCCGCTCACGCCCCGCACGTGGTCGAAATCATTGCCCGCGCCGTCGACTTCGCACGCTCCGGTGCAGCGGCGGCGGTCTGCACCCTGCCAATCAACAAGAAGGCGCTGATCGACGGCGCCAACTTCGCCTATCCGGGCCACACCGAATATCTCGCCGCACTTGCCGGCGTCGATCACGTGGTGATGATGCTGGCCTGTGATGCCCTTCGCGTGGTGCCGGCGACCATCCACATCCCGATCTCCGAGGTGCCGCGGGTCCTCACAGCCGCCTCGCTGGAGCGGACGATCCGGATTACCCATGACAGCCTGCGCACCCTCTTCGGCATCGAAGCGCCCCGCATCGCCGTCGCCGGCCTGAATCCCCACGCAGGGGAGCAGGGAGCGATGGGGCGCGAGGAAGTCGACTGGATCTTCCCCCTGATCGAGCGCCTGCGGGCCGAGGGGCTGACCCTGCGTGGCCCGTCGTCGGCCGACACCATGTTCCACGCCGATGCTCGCCGTCTCTACGATGTAGCGGTGGCGATGTACCACGACCAGGCGCTTATCCCCATCAAGACCATCGACTTCGCCGGGGGCGTCAACGTCACGCTCGGCCTGCCGTTCATCCGTACGTCGCCCGATCACGGAACCGCCTTCGACATTGCCGGAACCGGCGCGGCCGACCCGACGTCGACCCTCAGTGCCCTGCGCCTTGCCCGCAGAATGGCCGATACCCGCGCAGCCTGACGCCATCACCACCGCCGACACGAGGAGCGCCGAATGAGCGCCATCGACGACCTGCCCCCCCTGCGCGACGTGATCGCGCGTTACGAGCTCTCGGCCCGCAAGTCGCTGGGGCAGAACTTCCTCCTGGATCTGAACCTGACGGCCAAGATCGCGCGACGGGCCGGTGACCTGTCATCCTCGGACGTGCTGGAGATCGGCCCCGGCCCCGGCGGCCTGACCCGCGGGCTGTTGGCCGAGGGCGCGCGCCGTGTGCTGGCCGTCGAAAAGGACAGCCGCTGCATCCCTGCACTCCAAGAGATTGCCCGGACCTATCCGGGCCAGCTGGAAATCCTGAATGCCGATGCGCTCGAGGTGGATCCGCTGGCGCATCTGACCCCGCCGATCCGGATCGTCGCGAACCTGCCCTACAATGTGGGGACGGAGCTTCTGACCCGCTGGCTCGACCCGGGCCACTGGCCTCCGGTCTGGTCTAGCCTCACGCTGATGTTTCAGAAGGAGGTCGCGCAGCGCATCATCGCCGCACCGGGAAGCAAGGCCTACGGGCGCCTCGCAGTGCTGGCGCAGTGGCGCACGGACGCGCGGATCGTCATGGAACTGCCGCCCGAGGCCTTCACGCCACCGCCCAAGGTGCATTCGGCCGTCGTGCATCTGACCGCCCTGCCCGAGCCGCGCTATCCCGCGGATGCAAAGACGCTCTTTCGCCTCACGGCACGGGCGTTCAACCAGCGCCGGAAGATGCTACGCGCCTCGCTGAAGGGGCTGACCCCGGACATCGAGGATCGAATCGTCGCCGCGGGAATCAAGCCAACTCAACGAGCGGAAGAGCTGTCGCTTGACAAGTTCTGCGCCCTCGCCCGGGAAGTCGCCCAGGCCTGAGGCGCAGGCGGGTTACTCGACCGCCTGCGTTTCGCCGTTGCCGCCCGTCTCGCCCGAGCCGCTCTCGTCGGTATTGCCCTCGGTGGGCTTGGGCTTGCGCGTCCGGGTCCGCTTGGGCTTGGACTCCGGCGTCTCGACGAGTGTCGATTCGTCCTTTGCAGGCGCTTCGATCACGTCGTCGTCCTTCTTGCGCGGGCGGCGGCGCTTCGGCGCAGGCTTCGCAGCCTCGCCCTCGGCAGCGGCCTGTTCTGGCTGCGCCTCGGGTTTCGCCTCGGGCGTTTCGGCCGGCCGTTGCTGCTGATCGTTCTCGCGCGAGTTGCCACGATCCTGCTGCTGATCGCGATCCTGAGAACCGTCCCGACCCTGCTGCTGGTCAGGCTGTTGGTTGCCCCCCTGCTGCTGGTCGTTCTGATTGCCGCCCTGCTGACTGTTGTTCTGCTGGCGGTTCTGGTTCTGCTGATCATGCTGGCTTTGGCGCTCGTTCATCTCCCGCTGCGCTTCGGCCAGCATCCGGGTGTAATGCTCGGCATGCTGGGCGAAGTTCTCGGCGGCCACACGGTCCCCCGAGAGCTGCGCGTCACGCGTCAGCTGATTGTACTTGTCGATGATCTGCTGCGGCGTACCGCGCACCTTGCCCTCTGGACCCGAGCTGTCGAACACCCGGTTGACGATGTTGCCGCCAGAGGGACGGTTGCGGTTGCTTTTAGACCGCGAGCGTTTGTTGGAAGATCGCATGTCGGAGTTGGTCCGGCCTGTGTTTTCTTGGCAAATGGCAGCCCTTGCCTGATCCGGCCGAGTCTTGTGCGGCGGCTATGGCGGGCATGTTCCGGCAGTGTCAGAGGCGAACGCTGCTTGCGCGTTTCACACCCTGCATCGGCAGCAAGACCACGTGTGGAGGGTCTTGGCAACCCGATTCCGCAACTTTTCGATCCTTTTTCCGTGCAGAACTTCGATAATTGCGGACGTCAGGAACCGCGCCGTGCCGAAACGACGCGATCCCTCCCCTCCAGATCGGGATGCAGGTCCATATCCGCAAGCCCCGCAGCCGAAAACAACTCTGCAACGGCGGGTCCCTGCTTCCACCCGATCTCGACCATCAGGTGCCCGCCGGGCCTGAGCGCCGCGCTCGCGCCGGCGGCAATGATCCGGTAGGGGGCGAGGCCGTCGCACCCCGGGCTCAGCGCCAGGTGCGGATCATGGTCCCGCACCTCTGGCGACAGGCCGTCCATCTCGTCCGCGGCGATATACGGCGGATTCGACACGATCAGGTCAAAGCGCCCGGACACACTTTGCCACCAGTCCGAACGGATGAAATCGGCACGATCCGACACGCCAAGCGCATGTGCATTACCGCGCGCCACCCCAAGCGCCGCTTCAGAGACATCCGTGCCGACGCCCCTCGCCGCGGGCCGGTCGGCCAGCAGGCTGAGCAGAATGCAGCCAGATCCCGTCCCGAGGTCGAGCACACTCTGCCAGGGCACCTCGAGCGCGCGCGCCACCAGCGCCTCGGTATCGGCACGCGGGTCGAGCACGTCCGGCGTAATGCGAAACTGGTGCCGCCAGAAGTCGCGGTAGCCCAGCACCCGCGCCAGTGGCTCGCCCCCTGCCCGGCGTTCGAGAAAGGCCTCAAAGGTCGCGGCTGTGTCGGCGGGCACCTCATCTTGCAGCCGGTGCAGCGCCCCCGGCTCGAGTCCTGCCGCATGGGCCAGCAGGCGACGCGCATCGCGCATCGGGTCGGGGCAATGGCTCAGCCGCACGCGGGCCGTGCGCAGGGCCTCATCGGGGCTCATGCCTCGAACTGCGCGAGCCGGGCGGCCTGGTCCTCGGACACGAGCGCGTCGATCACTTCGCCCAAATCCCCCTGCATTACCTGGTCGAGCTTGTAGAGCGTCAGGTTGATCCGGTGGTCGGTCAGGCGCCCCTGCGGAAAGTTGTAGGTCCGGATACGCTCGGAGCGGTCGCCCGTGCCGACCTGGGATTTTCGCGCATCCGCCCGCTCGGTCGCGGCGCGTTGGCGCTCCATGTCGAAAAGGCGCGAGCGCAGCACTTGCATGGCGATCTCGCGGTTGCGGTGCTGGGACTTTTCGCTCGATGTCACGACGATCCCGGTGGGGATGTGGGTAATCCGGACGGCCGAATCCGTCGTGTTCACATGCTGCCCGCCCGCGCCGCTGGACCGCATCGTGTCGATGCGAAGGTCGTTTGGGTCGATCTGGACGTCGACGTCCTGCGCCTCGGGAAGAACCGCCACCGTCGCGGCAGAGGTGTGGATGCGCCCGCCCGACTCAGTCGCCGGAACACGCTGTACCCGGTGCACACCCGATTCGAACTTCAGCCGCGCGAACACGCCGTCGCCGGCGACGTTCGCCACCAGCTCCTTCAGGCCGCCCAGCTCCGTCTCGGCCCGCTCGATCACGTCAAAGCGCCAGCCCTGCGCCTCGGCAAAGCGCTGGTACATCCGCATCAGGTCGGCGGCGAAGAGCGCGGCCTCTTCTCCGCCCGTTCCGGGCCGGATCTCCAGGATCGCCGGCCGCGCGTCGGCTGCGTCCTTGGGCAGCAGCGCCACGCGCAGCGATTCCTCGGCCTCGGCCAAGCGTTTGCGAAGACGCGGCAATTCCTCTTCGGCCAAGGCGCGCATCTCGGTGTCGGCGAGCATGGCTTCGGTCTCGGCGATCTCGGTTCGGGTCGCGTCCCAGACGCGTGCGGTCTCGACGACCGGACGCAGTTCGGCATACTCGCGCCCGCGCGCAGCGATGTCGCCGCCGCCTTCCGACATGGCCGCCTCGAGATACTCGAACCGCGCCACGATCTGCTGCAATCTGTCCTTTGGAACCATCCTCGCTCATTCGCGCGAAGGCGCCTGCCGGTCAAGAGAGGCCGGCGTCTCGCAGCCACCGCTCGATCCGGCGCCGATTCACGCCCATGTCGCCCTTGCCCACGACAAGATGACCGCGGATGGCGACCCCCTTCTCGGTCCGCAGGACGTTCGTCACGTCTGGGAAACCCATGATCCGGGTGCGCGTCACGAACGAGACGTGCCCATCCTCGACCTGGCCTGCCAACCTTCCCGAACGCGGCGTCGCGGCAATGGTCTCGACCAGGCGCGCGAAACCCTTCTCATCCGTCCGGCGCACGGCGATGAAGCCGCCTTCGGTCTGCGTGTCCGCCTCGGGCACCGCGAACCTGTCGTGATAACGTGCAGGGGGCGCAATGCTGCGCACCCAGATGCCGAGGCCAAGAGCGGCCACGGCGACGGTGGTGAAGATGATCTTCAGCATGCCAGGTTCCTTTTCCGTCCCTTCCTGGAGCCCCTGGGCGGATCGCGCAATGGACAGCCGCGGTGCGGGGCGCCAAGACGGGTGCAAAGGAGGCCCTGCAATGACTAACACCGCCGACCCGATCTACAACGTGTCTGAAGGGATGGAGCGCCTGCGCGCCGTGATGGCCCGCCTGCGCGACCCCGAGACCGGCTGCCCATGGGATATCGAGCAGAACTTTGCGACCATCTCTCCCTACACGATCGAAGAAGCCTACGAGGTCGACGACGCGATCCGCCGCGGTGACATGGACGACCTGAAGGGCGAGTTGGGCGACCTGTTGTTCCAGTCGGTGTTCCACGCCCGAATGGCTGAAGAGGCGGGCGCATTCGACCTGCAGGACGTGATCCGGGCGATCACCGACAAGATGATCGCGCGCCACCCGCATATCTTCGGCGACCAGTCCCGCGACAAGTCGGCCGACCAGCAGACCGCGGATTGGGAGGTCGAGAAGGCGCGCGAGCGGGCCCGGCGAGGCGAGACCGGGGCGCTCGACGGTGTGGCGGTCGGTCTGCCGGCGCTGATGCGGGCGGAAAAGCTGCAGAAACGAGCCGCCCGCGTCGGCTTTGATTGGCCGACAACGGGCGAGGTCATCGACAAGATCGCCGAAGAGGCGCGCGAGCTGGCCGAGGCGCGCGACACCCTGCCGCAGGAGAAGATCGCCGAGGAAGTGGGCGACCTGCTCTTCGCGGTGACGAACCTTGCGCGGCACCTCGACGTCGACGCCGAAACCGCATTGCGCGGGACCAATGAGAAATTTCTGCGGCGTTTCCGGTACATAGAGGCCTCTCTCGCCAAGGGTGGCAGGACGCCCGGTCAGTCGACCCTGACCGAAATGGACGCGCTGTGGGATGCAGCAAAGGTGGCCGAGGGAAACACCTCCGGCGATTGACCTGAGCGTTTTTATCGGATTTATTCACCGCGAGTGACATACCCCGGAGGAAGAATGACGATGCGCACCACCCTGATCGTTGCCCTTGCCAGCGCGACTGCCCTGCCCGCGATGGCCGAAGTCAACATCTACTCGTACCGCCAGCCCGAGCTCATCGAGCCGCTGCTGAACGGCTTTACCGAAAAGACCGGGATCGAGACGAATGTCGCCTTCCTGAACCAGGGCCTCGTCGAGCGCCTGCAGGCCGAGGGTGAGCGTTCGCCCGCCGACATCATCCTGACGACAGACATTTCGCGCCTTGCCGGCGCCAAGGAAGCAGGCGTGACGCAAGCCGTTGAAAGCGACGTGCTGGAAGAGCATATCCCCGCTTCGCTGCGCGACGAAGAGGGCCATTGGTTCGGCGTCACCACCCGCGGCCGCATCGTCTATGCCTCGAAGGATCGCGTGCCCGAAGGCGAAATCACCACCTACGAGGACCTCGCGGACCCCAAGTGGGAGGGCCGCATCTGCACCCGTTCGGGCACTCATGTCTATACGCTAGGCCTCGTCTCGGCGCTGATCGAGCATAACGGCGAAGAGGCCGCGAAAGAGTGGCTCGAAGGCGTGAAATTGAACCTTGCTCGTGCGCCGCAGGGCAACGATCGTGCGCAGGTCCGGGCCATCTGGGCCGGCGAGTGCGACATCGCCCTAGGCAACACCTACTACATGGGCGCCATGCTGGCCGATCCCGAGCAGGAGGAATGGGCCAATTCCGTCCGCGTCGAATTCCCGACCTTCGAGGACGGCTCGGGCACCCACGTGAACATTTCGGGCGTGGCGATGACGGCGAACGCGCCCCATCCCGACGATGCGCTGGCTTTCATGGAGTACCTCGCGTCCCCCGAGGCACAGAAGCTCTATGCCGACGTGGTCAACGAGTATCCCGCCGATCCCGACGTGCCGCCCTCGGACCTCGTGGCGAGCTGGGGCGAAATCGAGCCTGACACCACGGCGCTCGACGACATCGCAGAACATCGCGCGGATGCGCTTCGCCTCGTCGAGGAAGTGAACTTCGACGGCTGATCCGAGATCGGCGACCGCTGTCGGGGTCGCCACAACAGGAGCCGCGGTCGGATCACGATCGCGGCTTCAAAGTCCTGTCACTCTGCCGGGGCGTTCGGCAGGACCAGCGATCCGTCCTCGCCCAACGGCCAGGACGGGTTGTGCGCAATCTCCCAAACATGCCCGTCCGGATCGGCGAAATAGCCGGAATACCCGCCCCAGAACACCGCCTCAGGCGCCTTCAGTAGTGTCGCCCCCGCGTCGAGCGCTGCGGAAAACACGGCGTCCACCTCGGCCCCGTCGGCGCAGTTCTGCGCCAGGGTCACCGCCCCGGTCCCCAGCTTCTCGACCGCAACGTTCTGGTCCTCTGCCAGCGACTCGCGGTCGAAGAGCGCCAGCGCCATCCCGTTCATCTGGAAGAGCACGAGGCCCGGCGGCGAGCCCGGATGCGCCCTCCAGCCCCAATTGCTATAGAACGCCTGCGCCCGGTCCATGTCCCGGACGCCGAGGGTAATCAAAGTCACGCGTTCCCGTGGAAGTGCCATAGCCGACCCCTTTTCGGAACGATAGCAGGGCACCAGAACGACGAAAGCCCCAACGGCCACCGCCGCGGAGCTTTTCGAAGGAGTGGCGCGGTTGACGGGGCTCGAACCCGCGACCCCCGGCGTGACAGGCCGGTACTCTAACCAACTGAGCTACAACCGCCCAATGCCCGATCGGGTGTCCCGAACGTGAGGGGCGTTCTATTGAGCACCCCCGGAAGCGTCAAGCGACAAAGACCGCTCCCGGGCTCTTTTTTGCTCCCGCCGCGACGTCAGCGCGCGTGGATGGCAAAGCTTTCCCAAGGGGCAAGGGTCAGCGGCCCGTCGATCGCCTCGCGCGGCTCGACCGTCGCCAGAAGCCCCTCGCCCACGATGCGCAGGCGCTGGGGCGGATCAAAGGTGACTTCCTCGCCGGTCATGTTCACGACGACCGCCAAGCGTTCGTCCCCGAGCGTGCGCAGGTAGGCCACGACCTGGGGGTGATTGTCGGCTACGGATTCAAACCGGCCAAAGGCGACGATGTCCCGCTCGCGCCGCAGCTTCACCAAGTCTCTGTAATGCGCGAGGATCCCGTCCGCGCGATCACGCTCGGCTGCGACGTTCACCTCGCGGTAGTTCGCGTTCACCTCGATCCACGGATGGCCGGTGGTGAAGCCCGCACTGTCGCTGGCGTCCCACTGGACGGGCGTCCGCGTGTTGTCCCGCCCGTTCTCGTTGACACCGGCCAGGAACGTCTCCCAATCGACGCCGCGCTCGTGCTCTTCATGCCAGAGACCGATGGCTTCGAGATCGCGGAACTGGTCCAGTCGCTCCAGCTGGATATTCGTCATCCCGATCTCTTCGCCCTGGTAGATGAACGGCGTGCCCTTCATCAGGTGCGTCACCGTCGCCAGCGCCTTGGCCGACCGCTGACGGTACTCTCCGGCGTCGCCATATTTGGACACCTGCCGCGGCAGGTCGTGGTTTGACAGGAAGAGCGAGTTCCACCCCTCGTCCGCCAGCGCCGTCTGCCATCCGAAGAGTTCTTCCTTGAACGCCACCAGATCGAAGGGCTTGGGCTTCCACTTGCCGTGGACGTCGTGCCACTGGCTCTTGATATGATTGAACTGGAAGACCATCGACAGCTCGTCCCGGTCCTTCGCACAGTACAGCGGCGCCGTCTCGCGGCTGACAGACCAGCTTTCGCCGATCGTCACCACGTCGCGGCCGCGCAGTGTCTCGCGGTGCATCTCCTGCAGGTAGTCATGCAGGAACGGGCCTTCCTCGAACACCTCGTTCTCGACGTCCTTCCCGATCAGCGAGATCACGTCCATCCGGAACCCCGCGATGCCCCGGTCGAACCACCAGTTCATCATGTCCCAGATCTCGCGGCGCAGCGCCGGGTTGCGCCAGTTGAGGTCCGGCTGGAACGGCGAGAAATAGCCCAGGTAGTATTGCTGCGCCCGCTCGCACCAGTTCCACGCAGGTCCGCCGAAGCAGGCGCGCAGGGACGAGGGCGGCTCGCCATCGGGGCCGGGATCGGCCCAGATGTAGTAGTCCCGCTCGGGCGCGTTGCGATCGTTGCGCGCGGCCTCGAACCAGTGGTGCTTGTCGGACGAGTGGTTCACGACCAGGTCCATGACGATCCCGATATCCCGCTTGCCCGCCTCGGCGATCAAGCGGTCCATGTCGTCCAGCGTGCCGTATTCCGGGGCGATGTCGCGGTAGTCCGAGATGTCGTAGCCCATATCCGCCTGCGGCGAGGCATAGGCCGGCGACAGCCACACAAACCCCACCCCCAAATCGGAGAGATGGTCGAGGCGCGAGATAATGCCCGGCAAGTCGCCGATCCCGTCCCCGTTCGAATCCTGAAAGCTCCGCGGCCAGATCTGATATCCCACCGCCCTTTGCCACCATGGCGCGTCCGTCATGCTGTCCTCCGAATTTTGGCAGGACGATGAGCCGGAACGCCTTTCCGTCAACCCCGGCGAGGCATCTCATGGGCGCAAAGCGTCATTTGCCGCGGGCAGCCCAGAGAGCGAGCGCCCGCGGAAGGGATTCAGGCGCCGTAAGGCACCCAGATGTTCTTGACCTGCGTCGCCCGGTGGAGGAAGCCCTTGCCCTGCCCCTCAGGGCCGGTCCAGTCGCGCGCGCGATCGGCCTCGACCCATGTCTGCTTGAGGTTCCCGGCGCTGGCCTTTTCGACCATCGCGCCCGCGCCGCCCACATACCAGACCCCGTCGATGCCATCATGCTCGGCCAGCGTCTCGGCCAGAGTATCGCGCGGCCCGGTGACGATGTTGACCACGCCGCCGGGCACGTCACTGGTTTCGAGCACCTGGTAGAAGTCCGTGGCCGCCAGCGGTGCGCTTTGCGACGGCACCACCACCACCCGGTTGCCCATGGCGATGGCAGGCAACACCAGCGAGATCAGCCCGGCCAAAGGCGCCACGTCCGGACACACGATCCCCATCACGCCCAGCGGCTCGTGCATCGCCAGGGTGACATGCGCCGACTTGGTGGCGTGGACCGCCCCGTCGAACTTGTCGGCCTGAGCGGCATACCAGAAGCATCTACGGATCGCGCAGTCGATCTCGGCCTCTGCATCCGTGCTGGACGCGCCGAAATCCACCAGCCGCTCGGCGAACTCCGCCGCCCGCGCCGAGAGGTTCTCGCCCAGGTAATAGAGCACCTGCGCTCGGTTGTGCCCGGTCTGCGCACCCCAGCCGGCCGCTTTCGACGCCGCCTCGACCGCGTTGCGGATATCCTTACGGTTGCCAAGACCTGCGAGGCCCCCCGGCACCTGATAGACATAGCCGCTGTCGGGGCGCGCCTGCTTGCCGCCGATATAGAGCTTCGCCGTACGGTCGATGGCGGCTCCGGTGGAATGCCCCGGCATCGCGTGTGGCTCCGCAGGTTCGATCGCTTCGCCCCGACGCGCCGGATGGCGGCGGTAGGCCATCATCCCCTCGCGCCCGCCTTCCCGGCCGAAGCCGCTCTCACGGTAGCCACCAAACCCCGCGCCCGCATCGAAGACGTTTGTGCAGTTGATCCAGACGACGCCCGCCTTGATCTGCCCGGCAAGGTCCAGGCAGGTGTTCACGTTCTCGGACCAGATCGAGGCCGCCAGTCCATAGGCGGTGTTGTTCGCCAGTTCGACAGCGTCATCTGGCGTGCGGAAGGGTGTCACGGTGACCACGGGGCCAAAGATCTCTTCGGTCGACAGGACGCTCGCGGGGGAGACACCCGTCACCAGCGTCGGCGGATAGAAGCAGCCTTCGGGCGCGTCGCCTTGGGTGACCGTCACGCCCTCGGCCGCGCCTTCCTCCATCAGGCGCCGGATGCGCTCCAACTGGATGGGATGGACGATGGCGCCCATGTCGGTGTTCTTGTCCAGCGGATCGCCGACGCGCAGAGTCTCCATCCGCGTGCGCAGCTTCGCGACCAGCCGATCCTCGACCGCCTCGGCCACCAGCACCCGCGCGCCGGCGCAGCAGACCTGCCCCTGGTTGAACCAGATCGCGTCCACGACCCCTTCGACCGCGGCATCGAGATCGGCGTTCTGCATCACCACGAAAGGCGACTTGCCCCCAAGCTCCAACGTCAGGCCTTTGCCCGTGCCGGCCGTCTCTTCACGGATGCGGCGGCCCACCTCGGTCGAGCCAGTGAACGCCACCTTGTCCACCCCCTTGTGCCCCACCAGCGCCGCGCCCGTGGCACCATCACCGGTCACGATGTTCACCACGCCGGCGGGCAGACCCACCTCGGCGCAGATCTCGGCGAAGGCGAGCGCGGTCAGCGGCGTGTATTCCGCGGGCTTCAGGACCACAGTGTTGCCCGCCGCGAGCGCCGGAGCGATTTTCCACGCCAGCATCAGAAGGGGGAAGTTCCACGGGATCACCTGCCCGCAGACCCCATAGGGTTCCGCGCCGGCAAGCTCGTCGTCGGCCAGCTCGGCCCACCCGGCGTGGTGGTAGAAGTGGCGGGCGACCAGAGGCACGTCGATGTCGCGGGACTCGCGGATGGGCTTGCCATTGTCGATGGTCTCGAGCACCGAAAGGAATCGCGCGTGCTGCTGCACATGGCGGGCAATGGCGTAGAGGTAGCGTGCGCGTTCATGCCCCGACAGCGCCGCCCAGCCAGCTTGCGCCTGGCGGGCGGCGGCGACGGCGGCGTCCACGTCGGCCTCGGTGCCTTGGGTGACATGGGCAATGACCTTGCCCGTGGCGGGGTTGGCGACCTCGAAGGTCTCGCCCGGGTCGGTGAAGGCGCCGCCGATGAAGTGACCCAGCCCGTTCTGGTGCTTGTCCAGCCAGGCGGTGACGATGGAGGCGTCCTCGGGGGCGGTGCCGTAATCCATGGTGCGCAAGATATCCTGAATGCTCATCTGTCCCTCACGACATCGCGTGGCGGTGCGAGGCGGCGTAGCGCCCGGTGACATGGTGTTCGAGCTGCCGCTCGATATCGCCCAGCATCGACGACGCGCCAAAGCGGAAGAGGTCGGGTTCCAGCCAGTCGCGGCCCAGTTCCTCCTTCATCAGCACCTGCCAAGCGAGCGCCTCCTTCGCGGCCTTGATCCCGCCGGCAGGCTTGAAGCCGATCTTGTAGCCCGTCGCCTCGCCATAGTCGCGCAGCGCACGCACCATCGTCAGCGAAACCGGAAGCGTCGCATTCACGCCTTCCTTGCCGGTGGAGGTCTTGATGAAGTCCGCCCCGGCCTGCATCGCCACCATGCTGGCGGCGTGGACATTGGTCAGCGTCCCCAATTCTCCGGTCGCGAGGATCGCCTTCAGATGCGCCTCGCCACAGGCCTCGCGCATCGCCCGGATCTCGTCATAGAGGGCCGGCCAGTCGCCCTTCAGCGCAAGCTCGCGCGTAATGACAATGTCGATCTCGGCGGCGCCCTGGGCGACGGCCCACTCGATTTCGCGCAGACGCAAGTCGAGCGGCATCAGCCCTGCCGGAAAACCTGTCGCGACGCTCGCCACCGGGATGCCCGATCCATCGAGCGCCTCGACCGCGTGAGGGACCATCGTGGGATAGACGCAAACTGCGCCCACGGTGAGGCCCATGTCCTCGATCCCCAGCCCTTCGACGATCCGGCGGGCCAGCGGCGTGCGCGCCTTGGCGCAGAGGCGCTTGATCTTGCCGACGGTGTCGTCGCCCGAGAGCGTAGTCAGGTCGATCAAACGGATGGCATTCACGAGCCACGCCGCCTGGTGCGTCTTCTTGATCGACCGCCGGCTGCCGAAGCCGGCCGCCCGCCGCTCGGCCGCGGATCGGTTCACCCGGACGCCTTCGACCATCGACAGGTCGAACGCGGTGCCCGGATTTCGCGGATGTCCCGCCACGGTCTTTGTCACAGGATCGCCTCCCTTCGTCATTCGGGGGCCAAGCTGCGCCAAAGGGCCGCGACTGTCCACGGTCTGCAGTCTCTAGCGACGTCGCGACAAACGTCTCTGGTTCGAGCGCGTCCGCCCCGAAATCGGCTGAAGCCAGGCGGCCGCCACCTTGTCGGGCGACTGCCCTGCGATCGCCGCAGCCCACGCGGCCTGCGAGGCCGCCGCAAAGATTGGCCCCTTCTCCAGCGACATCCGCCAGACTTCCGACCGCGCAACCGGCCACATCCCGGCCATCCCCATCATCCGATAGGAAATCACCGCCTGCGCCTCGGTCAACATCCGCATCGTAGCATACAGATTCGTCAGATATCCTTCGTGCCTCATGCCGCACTCCTCGTATTTGCACTTGCAGCATTTAATGCTGCGCCAGCTAAATGGAAGCAGCCCGCCCTGTCCGGACCCGCTTGCGCGGCCTAGGTGAGCGGACGAGACCGCCACAGGATCCGTCATGCCCAACCCGCTTTTCGATGCCCTGATCGCCCCGCACAACAGCAAAGCCGAGCTGTTCGCGACGCTGCCGGACGGCAAGACGGCCTCGTATGCTGAATTCATCGCGGTGGTAGGTCGCGCCGCCCACGTTCTAGATCAGGCCGGGCTGAAACCTGGCGACCGCCTCATCCTGCGGGTGGAAAAGTCGGTCGAGGCAGTCGCAATCTACGCCGCCTGCATGGCGCGCGGAGTCATATTCGTGCCACTGAACACCGCCTACACTGCACCCGAGGTCGCCTACTTCTTGTCGGACGCCACGCCGCGCCTCATCGTCTGCGATCCGATCGCGGCAGAGACCATCGATGCCGGCGACGCCGTCGTGTTTACCTTGACGGCCACTGGTGAGGGCAGTTTTGCCGAAGCCATGCAGGACGCTCCGGACGACTTGATCCCGATGGATCGCGCGCCGGATGACCTCGCGGCCTTTCTCTACACCAGCGGCACGACTGGTCGATCCAAGGGTGCCATGCTGACGCACGAGAACCTGCTGTCGAACGCCCGCGCCCTCGTTGATGTCTGGCGGATCACCGAGGCCGACACGCTGCTTCACGCCCTGCCGATCTTTCACGCGCACGGCCTCTTCGTCGCGATCAACACGACGCTCTTGGCGGGCTGCGCGCTGATCTTCCTGCCGAAGTTCGACGTCAGTGAAGTCCTGCGCCACCTGCCCCGCGCGACCACCATGATGGGCGTGCCGACCTACTACACGCGCCTACTGGCCGAGGACCGATTCACCCGCGAGACGGCGGCGCACATGCGCCTCTTCATCTCCGGCTCGGCGCCGCTCCTGACCGAGACCCAGGCTCGATTCGGGGACCGCACCGGCCACCGCATCCTCGAACGCTACGGCATGACCGAAACCGGGATGAACAGCTCGAACCCCTACGAGGGCGAGCGCCGCGCGGGCACGGTCGGCCTTCCCCTGCCCGGCACCGAGATCCGCGTGATGGCAGACCCCGGCAAGATCGGAATGATCGAGGTGCGCGGACCGAACGTCTTCAAGGGCTACTGGCAGATGCCCGACAAGACCGCCGAAGAGCTCTCCAAGGATGGCTGGTTCACCACCGGTGACCTCGGTCAGTTCGACGCGGACGGCTACCTGACCATCGTCGGGCGTGACAAGGACCTCGTGATCACAGGCGGCTACAACGTCTATCCGAAGGAGGTCGAGGATGTGCTCGATCGGGTCCCCGGCGTCGTGGAAAGCGCGGTGATCGGCGTGCCCCACCCCGATTTCGGCGAAGGGGTCGTCGCCGTGCTGGCCGGAGAGCCTGACCATGACACTGTCCGCGCTGCCGCCCGGCAGAACCTCGCGGACTACAAGTGCCCCAAGCGCCTGTTCACCGTCGCCGAACTGCCGCGGAACACGATGGGCAAGGTCCAGAAGGCTGCCCTGCGCGAGACCTACAAGGACGCCTTCTCATGATCCGCGCCCTCGCGATCCTTCTGGTGTTCCAACTGGCCGGAGAGCTGCTTTCTCGCGGCCTCGGCGTCCCCGTGCCGGGGCCTGTGATCGGCCTCGCCGGCCTCTTCTGTGCGCTCGTCTTGCGCCCGGCGCTGCGGGACATGCTGAAACCCACGACTGACACAATCCTTGGCCACCTTTCGCTGCTGTTCGTGCCGGCGGGCGTTGGCGTCATCGCGCATCTCGACACGTTCGGCCGCAACGGCCTTGCCCTCGTCGTCGCCCTGACGATCAGCACCGGCCTGGCAATTCTTGCCGCCACGCTGGCCTTTCGCGGCGTTGCGCGGCTGACAGGGGCCGAGAGCGATGAATGACGCCGCCGCCCTCTGGTCCTACCTTGCGCAAGAGCCGCTGCTGTGGCTGACCCTGACCCTCGTGGCGTATTTAGCGGCGGATGCGATTGCCGGCCGCTCGCGCCACCCACTGGCCAACCCGGTGCTGATCTCAGTCATCCTGATCGGGTCGGTGCTGCTCGTCACCGGCATCCCCTATCAGCGCTATTTCGAGGGCGCGCAGTTCGTCCACTTCATGCTGGGGCCAGCGACAGTGTCGCTCGCGATGCCGCTTTACGCCAATCTGCCGCGACTGAAGCGGACGTTCCTGCCGATGATCGCGGCGCTGTTCGCCGGCAGCCTGACGGCTATCGGCTCAGCCGTGGGCGTGGCGTGGGCGCTTGGCGTCCGGGGCGAGACGCTCCTGTCCATTGCCCCCAAGTCCGCCACCGCGCCCGTCGCCATCGGCGTGGCCGAGCAGATCGGCGGCCTGCCCTCGCTCACGGCGGTTCTGGTCATCCTGACCGGGGTGATCGGCGCCGTCATTGCGACCCCCCTGCTCAACTTCTGCGGCTTCACCGATTGGCGCGCGCGGGGATTCGCCGTCGGGATCGCCGCGCACGGGATCGGCACGGCGCACGCCTTTCGCGTCCATTCCACCGCCGGCGCCTTCGCGGGGGTCGGAATGGGGCTGAACGCGATGCTGACGGCGTTGCTCGCTCCGTTCCTGATCTCGCTTTTCTTCTAGGCCTATTCGGCCGCGATTGCCTCGGCCGCAAAAACACGGGCGGCGCAGAACTTGAACTCGGGGATCTTGCCGAACGGGTCGAGCTGCGGGTTCGTCAGGATGTTCGCCGCCGCCTCGACATAGCAGAACGGCATGAAGACCATGTCGTCCGCGACCTCGCGGTCGACGCGCAGAACCGCCGTC
>NZ_JBELKF010000174.1:0-4048 GCF_042089775.1 Palleronia sp. | reverse complement strand
TTCCCGGGATTCATCGACATCACTTCGATCCGCCTCTGGCTCCGCCATTTGTCAACATGACCTGCATCCAGCGCGATGACGGCACGTTGATTGTTGGCGTGAAGGGCGAGGTGACAGACGAGGTCGCCCAGACTGTGCGCGAGATCGCGCGTGAGGAGGATCACGCGCATTTCGACGCCCAGCTTGAGAAGCATCGGGCGACTGTGGAAACCAGCCGCACGCTTGCTCAGAAGGGTCATGTCATCGAGATTCCCCAGCTTCTGGTGGAGATGGAGGGCGAGACCTTCTTCGCTGAGACCGGCGCCATAATGGAAAGCGTCGACTGGTCCCTGGATCGTCATCCGGCGCAGTTGACCGAGCAGGAGCTGGGTTTCCACCGGTCCCAGGACGTCATCGAGATCGACTTCGAGGGGGAGAAGCTGGTCTACAGCCGGATCACGGAAGAGCAGCCGATACTGTCCGGCCTGCATGCTCCGTCGGATGCGGACCTTGAGGCGTCGCTTGTGCAATGGCTTGAGCGTGAATGTCGGGTGCCGGACATTTCTCACGCCGAGATGCTACCGTGGATCGCCGCCGTGGTTGCGGATCTCGTCGCGAACAGAGAGATCGGCATCCGCACCCTGAACGACTGGCAGCACCAGATCCCGGCGCGCATCCGGTGGAAGATCCAGGCAATCCGCGAGGAGGAAAAGACCCGGGCGCACTAGATGGCCTTGTTCGATGATCAGGCGAAACCGACCTGGTCCGAGAGCCGCGTGGTTAGGTTCGACGACACGATCTACCAGGATGTGCCGACACAGACGATCGGCGCCTTTCGGTTCAACCGTCACCTACTCGGCGCTGACCGAGCCCCTCTCATCGACGGAGACCTGAACGGCGAGGAATTCCAGTGTGCCTGGAACCTCGACAGCCTTAGTGAGAGCGAGGTCTGGGTCCGAAATGTGGCACGACATCCGCACTTGTTCTACCTGCCCCGTGTCGGCCGGCGCTTCTAGCCTGATTTCGTAGCAAAGCTTCGGGACGGCCGCATCTGCGTCGTGGAATACAAGGGCGAGCAACTGATCGGCGCACCAGAGGCCAGGGAGAAGAACGCCATCGGGACGATCTGGGCCCGCACCACGGGGAACGTCTTTCTCATGGTGCGGAAGATCGACCATGGGGTGGAGATGGTCGATCAGATGAGGAATGCGCTGGCCACGTAGCGCCCAGCGGCGCCCGAAGTAAACGGCCCGCTGCGCTGCTTCCGGAGGGCGCGCTCCAGAAGCAGCCCGGGAACCCAAGAGTGACTAACCGGCGTTACGATGTCAAAACTGGGCGGGCAACACCTCGATCTCAGGCCACCTCGCCCAGAATCCGGGCAAGATCATCGCTCAGTCCTTGCCTATCAGCGATAAGCCTTTCGAGCGCCAGGACCAGGGGCAGCAATTTTGCTCCATCGTCTCGCGCCTGAACTATACGCACGACGACCTTGCGGGCGGCTTGCAGATCTTCAACAACAGTGGGCCTCATAACAACACTCCAACCGGATCAAGATGGAGAAAGTCGGAACTTTTCTGCAGGCGCGGAAATTATCGAAGGAAAAGCTGGTAGCGGACAAAGCCTCTGCCCGAGCGAAGGCGAAAGGTGGATGCCGCCGCGGGTGCTGCCGGCTTCACGCCCCTTACCAGATGTGTTGAGGATTGCGGGCGAGTAAAGCCGACTTCGGTGTGGCCGCTTCGTCCGCGAGGCTCAGAAGACACTGGCGACCTGGGCAGGTGCCGCTGCGCCGCCGCAAGTTGGCTTCGAGCCCTTCCGCGACATACGCGTCCCGGGGCGGCGAGCCAGCGCTACCGATAGGGGATCCCGATGATGCCCCGCCGGAGGAACATCCACGACAGGCAGATCACGAACGTGCTGGCGATCAGGCCAAGGCCACGTTCATCGGCATGGCGAGCGGGACCGGGCGGCACCACCCAAGACTCAAGCTGACCTTTATCCTGCTCGGTGAGGCCTGGGGTCTTCTATCCCCGGTCTTCTTCTTTCTCCCGACCAGCATCGACGGGCTCTAACATCGCGATGAGAAACAGAATGCCGAGGGCATAGACGAGTTCGGTGTGGATCGTGATCCCGACGTGGTCGCCGTCGCCGTACTCGTCGCGCGCCGCGATGACCGTGACGATCGCCCCGAGAACGGCCATAGAGACCGCGCCGACAGACCAGTATGCGCGGCCGAGATGGGCGTGATGCGCCGCCATCGATGTCGCGACGAGTGCCGCGGCAAAGCAGTAGAGCGCCGCGTCGGTGATGAACTCCAGGGGTCCGGCGGCAAGGTCGCTGATCGTCTCGGAGACTCAGTTATGCTGCGGGACGATGACCGACGCGACCGTCACCGTGACGACCATCACCACCGTGCCGAGGATCCCGAGGCCGCCAAACTTCCCGCGGTGAGCAGGCGATGCTTCGCGAACGCGCCATTGCCTCGACCAAGACGGCCGCCACACTCCGCTGCGTATTCCGTATTCAGCACGTGCGGCTCCTGTCGATGTGAGCGTTCCGACCGGAACCAGGCGCTCGTAAAGTCTGTTGACCGGGTACACTCGCCGCAGGGCAGTCATATATCGTCGCTGCGCTTCCGATACGCTAAAGGAGCAGACATGAAACGAACAATTCAAGCATCTTCCACTGCTATGGCCCTCGTACTGGCTGTCTCGACGCCAGCTTTGGCTCAAGCGACATGGAGCTACAGCGACATAGATCAGGACGGCAACCTCGAGCTGACTTCAGCCGAATTCGAAGCCTTCGGTCAGGAAGTGTTCATGTCCTGGGACGCGAATGCGGACCAGATGATCGGAGAAAACGAATTCTACGGCGGCGTCTATGGCACGTGGGACGCCGATGCGGACGGTGTGCTGACCGAATCGGAGTATGGTCAGGGATGGAGTTCGTGGTTCGGCGATTACGATGAGGTTGCGTATGATGATCTTGATCAGAATGCCGATGCCGAACTGACCGAGGACGAGTTCGCGACCGGCCTCGCCGGGTCCGACATCTACTCGGAGTGGTCCGGCGATGGCGAACTTGGAAGCGATCGGTTCGCCGAAGGCCTCTACGACATCTACGATGCTGATGACGACATGGCCGTTACTGAGGCAGAATACGACGAGGTTCAGGCGGCATCGTTGTCGAACGGCATGAGCGGAGAAGTGCTCGGCGCTGAAGTGGTTTCCCTCGCCGGCTGGAACTATGACGACCTCTACGCAAGTGGCTACAGCGCCGAAGACTTCATCGACGAGATGGAAGTCTATGGCGAGGATGGCGAAGAGATCGGCGACGTCGAAGACATCATCATCGGTTCCGACGGCCAGATCCTGTCCATCGTGGCAGAAGTGGGCGGCTTCTGGGACATCGGTGACACGCACGTCAGCGTTCCCTTCGACCAGGTCGCGATGACTGAAGCCGAGGACGGAATCATCGTTCCCGTGACCGAAGAAACCGTCGGCGACTACGGGTTCGATCAAGAGGCGTTTCTGGCCGACACCGCTGAATCGGAAGCGGTGGCAGGGGTCGATGACGCCAATGCCGTTCGTGCCTGGCGCGCCTCTGAGTTGATCGGCGACTACGCCCGTACGCAGGAAGGCGATACCTACGGCGCCTATGGCTACGTCAACGACCTGATTCTTCAGGACGGACAGGTGGCAGCGGTCGTCGTCCAGCCGAACACGGCCTTCGGGCCTGGGTACCGGGCCTACCCGTATTACGGCTATGGTGCCGGATACGGTTGGGGCGCCGGTTCGCCGTATTATGATATGCCCTACGCCGCAGAAGAGACCGGCGAAATGGAAATCTTCGACTACGATCGCCTGCAGTAAAGTTCGCTTTACTTAGAAAGACGGGGCCCGCCTACATAGGGCGGGCCTCTTCGCTTGAGTCTCGGCCAATCAATCTGTCCGGATCGAAAGCGCCGCGCCCTTCCACACAGGCGGTCGGACGAGGTCATTCGCAATACGATCCTTTCGCGACCATACGGAGGCCAGTGCCTCGACAAGCGCGGAGTAACGGGAGGCATCGT
>NZ_JBELKF010000173.1:0-4103 GCF_042089775.1 Palleronia sp. | reverse complement strand
TTCGAAAGGTTCTCAATGGCTTAGCCGAGGCGTGAGGCCAACTGCGATTGCCCTGGGCGAGAGTCACGAACGAAAGCGTCAAGAACAGAACGAGCCTGAACAGGCCGTCCTGCGCATCGCCCGATGTCGTTCGCCGAGATCGAGCGCCGTGAGCTGTTCAGCGACCTGCTCGGCGCCGTACAGGGTGCGGATGCTCGGGTTCATGGCAGCGCCGCTCATGACCACGATCCGGCCGTTGCGAAGGGCATCCATCTGGCTGACCGTGGGATCGGACTGGAGGAACTCGATCTTGTTGTCCGCGCGGTCGAGGTCCCAGCGGTTCCGGTCGACTTGTGCGGCCACGATGACTGTCGGATCGGCGGCCATGATCCCCTCCCATCCCAGCGTCGGCCATTCCGCCTCGGTCTGGAGCGCATTCGAGCCGCCGAGCAGATGGGAAATGTAGGCCGACGGGCCGTTCCCTCCGCCAAGACACGCATCATCGGCGGGCGACGGGCTGGAGAGCCAGAAGAGGAAGGTAAGATCCTCGCTCTCCGAAAACTGCTCTTGCAGGGCCGCTTCGCGCGCCTTGAAATCGGCAATCAGCGCCTGCCCGCGATCGGCCACGTCGAAGATCCGCGAAAGATCGTCGATCTCCTTGTAGAGCAGGTCCATGCTCCACAGATCTTGCCGGCTTCCATAGGCGTCCCCGGAATCCAGCGAGGTCGAGCAGGCGCTGGGGGAGAGGTAGGTCGGTATGTCGAGTGCGCGTGGAAGTCTTCGCGCTTGGCGACCTTGCTGTCAGGGCCGCAGCGTCGACAGCATCGCGACGACGAAATCGGGCTGTTTCGACAGCACCGCCTCGATCGTCGGGAACTCGACCGAAAGCACCTCGACCTTGCTGTTCGCCTCTTCCAGTTCCGGAAGGACGTTGTTCGGCCAGAAGGCCGTGGCGGCCATGCGATCCTCAAGCCCGAGCAGCAGCAGGATCTCCGCGCTGTTCTGTCCAAGCGCGGCCGCATTCTGCGGCGCCGCCTCAAACGTGACGCTTTGTCCGCAGTTCTCGATCACGAGGGGACACGGGTTCGGCCTGCGCGATGGTGGAGTCCGAGGCTGTAGCGAGGCTCGCGGGAATCAAGAAGCTCTTCCACATCCGACGGTGTCTCCATCTGTCGCATGAATGATTGGCGCGGACCGAAACACCTTCGGCACTTCGAGCAAGAGTGAGTTAGCAAGGAATTCGCGACAGCAGGGCCGCCTACCCTCGCTGCTGCTCCGAACCAATGGCGTGACGGTTTGCCGGGCGCGGCCTTCGCGGCTGAAGCGACGCGGGGCGCTCCCTCCCCTACGGCGTCGCTGTCTGCTGGCGCCAGCACCATTCCGCCGCGAGGAACAATGTGTCTGGCTGAGAGTAGATGTCCGGCGTCGCAAGACTCGTGCAACGCCCTTCAGTTCTTTCGCGATCGGAGCCTCACATGAACTCTCACATGAGACGATATGCGCGGGGCGCAGTTCGGAAGCGGGCAGCCTCCTCGTCCACCGGCTCCATGATCGTCGGCCTTGCGGTTGCCGGTCTCGCGGCATCGGCGCTTATGAACCACCGTCTGGCCCGGAAGGCCGAGCGCGACAATCCTCCGATGGGCCGGATGCTGAAGGTGGCAGGCGTCCGTCTACACTATGTGGAGCGCGGCAGCGGGGACCCGGTCGTTCTGCTCCACGGTAACGGCAGCATGATCCAGGACTTCGAGTCGAGCGGACTCGTCGACCTCGCCGCCCAAACCTACCGCGTGGTCGCGTTCGACCGTCCCGGTTATGGTCATAGCGACCGGCCGCGGCACAAGATCTGGACGCCCGAAGCACAGGCCGACCTGATCCACGCCGCGCTCGCACGTATCGGAGTCTCGCGCGCCACGATTGTGGGCCATTCCTGGGGCTGCTCGGTGGCGGTCGCGCTTGCGCACAAATACCCCCAGATGGTCGGCGGGCTGGTCCTTGCGTCTGGCTACTACTATCCGACGGCACGGGCCGATGTCGTCGGCATGGCAGGCCCGGCCATACCGCTGGTGGGGGACATCATACGATACACGATCTCCCCCATCCTTAGCCGGCTGATGTGGCCGCTCATGATGCGCAAGATATTCGGGCCGCAAACGGTGCCCGCTAAGTTCCGGTCGTTCCCTAAGGCCATGGCCGTGCGCCCGTCCCAGATCCGCGCGAGCGCCGCCGAGTCGGCGCTGATGGTTCTGGATGCCGCCGCCTACCGCCCCGTCTACGCGAGCCTCAAGATGCCGGTCGCCATTGTCGCCGGTGCCAAGGATCGCCTCATCAACACCGAGACGCAGTCGGCGAGGCTTCATCGGGAGATCTCGCAAAGCAGCTTCAACCGGGTGCCGGGGGCGGGTCACATGATCCACCAGACAGCGACGCAAGACGTTCTGGCTGCAATCAAGGAAGTGACAGCGCATCACGGATAAGCGGCGCGCGCCGGGGACAGGCGGCGCGGCCACCGGAATCCTGTGGGTCAGGCTGATGCCGCGTCCTCAACCACGTAGTGGATGGGTTTGAAGCTACCGCCATTTGACGCATAAGCTGAACAGGCGGTCAGGCCGATGATAAGGTCCATCTCTGCACGTAGCCGAATGTGGTCGCCCGGCCGGCTCGTCGGCGGGTCCACCTGCAGCTTTCCGTCGGACGCGACAGGCACGTTCATGAACAGGTTGAACGCGCAGGGGATCATGTCCGGCTCGATTCCGTAAGGCGCCAGCGCTTCGGCGAGATTGCCAAAGCAGCCGCGATGAACCGGCTGATCGGGATAGAAGTGACGAAAGGTGGCCTCGCTGCACGGCGTCAGCAGGAAGTCGTGCCGCCCTGCTGTATCCTCGACGATCGAAAGCATCGGGTTCGATCGGTTCGACCATAGTCGGTTCCCGGTCGTGAGCGCGATCGTCTCTTCATAATCGAACGTCCGCCCATTCGAGATCACCTCGCGCACATCGGCCGCACTATAACCCAAAAGGTCAGACACCTGCACCCCTTCGGGATCAATGACCCGCAACGTCTGTCCCTGCTGCACCCGGAAGGCGACGCCGCTACGCGGCTTGATCTCGGTGACGGTCATGCGGCCCTCGGATCGTGGAACGGGCAGCGCCAGTCCTCGTCGACCATACGACCGCTGTATTGTCGCGCCTCGCTCGCCTCACCGAAGCGGGCGAGCATCGGGTTGACGCTTCCGGCGATGGCAGTATCCCGATCCAGGATCTTCTCGCGCATCCGATCGTACCGGCCATCCGCGCGCAAGCGCTCGAACTGCTCGTGCAGATTGAAGATCAGGGTCGGCCTTGGCATCCGCCGTGCCGGACGCGACGCGTTGGCGTGCAGGCCGACCACGAAGAACGCCGCCCCGCCGAAGCTGAGAGAAAATTGCGGGTCGTCGGGGTCCGAACTTACGGTTCGGTCGTAGGGTTGCTTGCGCTCCGCGTCGACTTCAGCCAGCGATTGCAGCCGCTCCCACAGCGCCGTTTCGAATTCCTTCTCGTCGAGGTCTTCGGGCTCCGCAAAGATCAGGGCAAGGCTGCGCATCTCGCTCGGATCATCCCGATAGCCAGCAACCCAATCGAGCAGATGCGAGTGGATCCGCTGATCGTCGCGAGCGCTTCTGAGCGACTGACACACCAGCGTCTTGAGGTTGCCGCGCGCCATGACGGACTTTGCGCCCACGCAGGGAAACGCTTCGTCCGCGATCGCGGTCAGCAGTTCTTCGCGCGCTGCCAGCGCGGTATCATTGTCGAGGGACATGTGGTTATACCAGTTCCAATTCCGATTTGCACAGGAACGAGAAAGCCGAACGAATGTTCCGGTTCGGCGCGGTGTCCGCCGGCGAAGGAAACGGCCGTTCGGAGGTGCCCATCGCCTCGGTCGATGCCTCTCGGGGGGCAGGATGCTCGTTTGAACATAGGCTGGCCCCGGCCTTCGCTGCGGCAGACGCTCTGCCGATCATCCTGCCCCGAGCTTAAGGTCTCACCGCCCTCGACAGGCGCGAGATCGAGGCTGCAGATGCTCAGAATCTTATGGGCGGGATCAAGTTCATCGAGCAGCTTCTGCTTGGGGTGTCGGACAACCGGCTG